>JAGRAN010000075.1:4219-25957 GCA_020434585.1 Bdellovibrionales bacterium | reverse complement strand
GGGGGATTCTTAGATACAAAGCTGCGCGCTGCGTTAACTTTCGCACGCTTGGTGGTGACTTCGAATGGACCACGTCTTAGTGCCACTTCGTTTCCTCGAAAGACAAGTTGAAACTTGACTTTTGTCCAAGTATATCGTCTCTCTGTCACCGTGTGCAAATAAAACACAAGCTTATACGGTAATGCGTATACAATGTTTGCTTATTTTTGATTATCAATACTTATGACCGCCGAAACTTCACCCGATTCTGATTTGCTGTCGCTCACTTGCTGCGCGCCGGAGGGTGATCATAGTCGCTCGGCACTGCTAGTAATTAAAGATCTAACCGGGAAAAACAAGAGCGTTTGCAGCGTCTTCGGTCGGCTAAACAGCGATTTTAAAACCTATGTATTGGAAAGCCCGCTTCCGTCTGTCGACGAGGTAGCTGAGTACTCTGACACCTTGAGCCAGACATTACTAAACAGCGGTGTAAGGCGTGCGACTGTTTTTGGCATTGGAGCAGGGGCCACAGTCGCGCAAAGCCTTGCAATTATCGCCCCTAAGGTCGTAAGACGCTTGGTGCTTCTCGATGCAACACCTCGATTAGCTCCCGGGTTTCTATGTAAAACCGTTGACCGAATCGAGCGCTTTCTTCCCTTGGGCCTACCGCTGCGCCGACTCAGAGCGCACTACGACTCCCGCCCGATGCTGCACCGAATTCACTGTCCTACCCTGCTTCTTTTATCCAAGCAGGCCGGTCAGTACGAACAGCAGCAGGCTCAGTACATCCGGAGCAAGATTCCGAATAGCTGGTTCAAACGAATCTCAAATATCTATAACGAAGACCGAACTGAGTTCAGCGAGGAGCTGCAAGAGCTCTTAACTACATTTCTTCAGGTGCCGGTTAAGCGACCGCAAAAGATTAAAACCGAGACTAGTGCTTCAAGTCACAAAGTTCGGAATCACGCTTAACAACTACAATTACTTTGTCGCCGGAGCGCAGCACAAGTTGAACTTCAGGATTAACTTGAAGTTCAAGCTGACCTTGTGAATCTCTGCACTCTACTGCAATTACCAGCGCGTCAAATTCGACCTTGAAATGCTCCAAACATTCAAGAAAAGTTTTGTCGACGCATTTAGCGGGCACAGCAATTTTGCGCAAGTAATTGCCCTCGTGGTGGGTCATCAAGTCCGTCAGCACAGGAGTAACCCCATGATTGACAACACTCGAAGCAAACAGGCCTGCGGTAAGGCTGATTCGCGATATGATCTCCTCGACACCGGCAATTTTGAGATGGGTTGCGTTATTTTCGTTTAGCAGTTCACAGCAGGTAAAAATCTTTGGGTTTAACTTTTCAAGGGTCAAAGCTGCTAAAACCGTCCGCGCATCTCGGTCCTGCGGTCTGAGATTATCTCCCTTGTCCGCTAAGACGATTGCGGTTTTTGCGCGTTTAGCTCCAGCCGACTCAAGCACTTCAACTTTTGTGTAGTCCTGCCTTAGGTGAAACAACGGCCGTGTATTGGTAATGCGCGATATTTTGGCAATATCACTTGGAGTTTCTGCGACCACCACCACACCCTGCGACCAAACGTCCGGCACCGCTTCAAGCTCACGCAAAATAACCTCACCCATCGCTTCCCAGCCGCAAATAATGAGGTGATTTTTTAAATCTGAAATGTCTAAATCTTTAGCGTCCATTTTTCTCTGAAAGTATGCTGTCATTGATGCAGAAATAGTACCTACCAAAACCGCAAATACCACGAGTCCTGAAATTGAAATCAGAACTGAAACCAGCTTCCCGCCAAGCGTGGTTGGAAGCTCACCGATCACCTCCCCCGAGATAAATAAGAAAGTTGTCTCCCAAACTTGCGACAAAAACTGGTTTGCCGAAATAGAGTGGGCATTCTCAACGCTGAGCTGCGCAAGTGTCCCGCACAGAATCAGCATGACTGCTGTAAAAAATAGTATCCCAAAGCCTCCGAAAAACTGTTCAAATTTCTTCGAAACCCAGCCGCTCTGAGTCAGGATAATCATCACTGCGCGAGTCAGGCGCAACAGTCGTAGCAGCCTAAATATCCTAAAGGTTCGAAACAGCCGAAAGGCCGGCATGACAGACAGAATATCGATCCAATAATTCGAAAAGAAGATCTTCTTGTTCGGCGCAACGAAGTAGCGAACTGACAGCTCACAGATAAAAATCCAAGTGATTAGGTCGTTAACATGAAGAATTCGATTGAGCTGTTCGCCTTCGGGAATCAAGAATTCCGCAAAGATTAGCGTTACGTTGAATAAAATCAGGACTGCGATGAAAAAATTGAAGATGGCGCCGTTGACGAACTTCTGCAAGTTCGTCTTGGCCTTCATTGAAACATATTCTCGGTGGCCGACTCCGAGGCGCCTGGCACGTTCTTGTGTGGTAATGCCTTTTGAACGTTTATGGTCGCCGGATTTCTTTTTTTCCTTTGCAGACATATCGCCTTAGAACAGGAGCAGCCAAGCAGCTTAGAGACTACTATTGTTAGTTGTCGTATGCACGACCGCGGATTCTCTGAGCTTAACGCAGCGTCGGGTAATTCGAAAGATTCATGTTAATTTCACTAACTTAGACCGTCCGACACGCTGATATGCGGTTATAATGGCGGGCGCCGCGACCGGGGAATGCAGCCTTTGTTGAAGTTCAACTTTGCGGCTTCACCTCTACCAGCCGTCGAGGACCGCCCTAGCACTGCTTCATACCGTCGGCCAGCGTGAAGCTGCCGTCTCGGTTGATCGTGACTTTGCCGTCGCCGAAGATTTCGACCTCGAGCAGCGGACCCGAGCCCCAGAGCCGGACGATGCCGCGTCTGGAGACGGTGAACTGCACTTCGTGGTCGTGTTCCAGCGGACCCTGGTAGACCAGAACACCGTCGGCGTAAGCCGCAGCAGCATCGCCGTCGCCGGGGCTGTTGTGGTTCACATCGATAGTGACCGGAATTCTGGACTTCGTCTGAAAGACGTACGAACTCATGTTTGGACCTCCTTGGTCGGGGGACGCTCGCAAGAACTGCGAACACTTGGATGGGAGATGGGAGCATCTTTGTAAGAACGCTTTGAGCAATCCCGAGGATCACTCAAAGCGTTCTTACTTAGCGTGATTGAACTTTCAAACCGTCTTGTGACAACCCAGATGAAATGGAAACACCTTTGAAGGCCTCCGGCGCCCTGCTCGCCTGAAGTGAGCAAAACGCGAAGGCCGGCAAGTACTCCGAGGAGGCGATTTGAAGGAACTATTCCTACTTAAGTAATGAGGGAATATACCAGCTTCGACGCTAAGTTCAAATATTAGCGCCCTGCGCGGAGCTCCAGGGCAATCTTTCCATTTGGTAAAGTGCTGATATTAAAAGACAAAGGTGGGTTTATGGCCCACTGTCGTAGAAGCCGATTCTTATCTCGCTCCTATCGCCGCCCTGCGTCGTGCGGATTCCAACAAAATAGGCCTGCTCGCTCTGACCGCCGCCACGGTCTTCCAGGAAAACGGGCACCTGATACAGCTCCGCCGCGCCGTCGGGATAGGCACGCAGCATTGGATGGTAGCGGTACTTAACTACTACTTCCTGTTCGAACGGAGTTACTGCAAAACCGTCGCTCAAGCGTCTCACCTTGCCGCTGCCCTGGTAAAAATATCCTGCGTCACCTTCAAGGTCGACAGCCTTACGCCGAGTAAACAATCTAAAGCGGCCGCCGTGGTATACTTCACTGTATATCTCTGGCAAACCACGGCAGTAATCAAGCCACTCTCGCTTAAAAGTAACAACAGCACTTACGTTGACTAGGTCGAGAAATTCTTCAATTCCAGCAGATCCGCGTTTTCTATAGGCAAGCGGTATGGGATCTACTGTGCTCCAGCGTGAATGGTAATAATCTGAAGCATACATTTCCTTGCCAGACAATTTGGCAAGCGGAGCGATATGACCTCCGTCCTGGGCAGCATAATTGCTCGCGCCGAAGTCATGCAAAATAAAACCAAGAAACATTGTACGACCATCACCGCCGAAATTTTTGATAGCTTCTGCAAGTTCGACAAAATAATTAGGAGCAAAGCGATAAAATTGCTCACGCTTATTGGTAAAATGCGCAGCAGCGGTCAGCGGAGACAACAACAGAGAGCCGCATAGCACGGCAGTACCTACTCCCGAAGCGACTCGGCGCCAAGCGCTTTCCTGCGCAGCGTCAGTTCTGCTAATCAACCAATCCAGCATCCGATGCAGCGCCGCCCCAGCAGGGATCAGCATTATAAAACTTGCCGGTATCACCATCCGGCGCAGTTCCAGCTGCGGCTTGAGTGCATCACCAAGAACTGCGATTAGCATCAGCCAAGCAACTGTCCCTAGAAGCAGCAGTCTCTGGCCCGTTCCTGCAAGAACCACTAGTCCCGGGATAAACATGAAGAGTATGACGGGGTTTACCTTTCGAATTTCCTGCTTAAAGCCCTGATATTTTCTGCTAAGCATTCCAGCAAGAGAGGGCTTCGCGACCTGCTTCCCTTGAGCGAGATCCATTTGCTCTGACTGCAAACTGCGTGTGTCCGAGCCGGGCAGCGTTTCACCGGCAAGAAAGGAGAATACTTTGGACTCGCGTACAAAAACTTTCATCCACGGTCCATTAATGACCGCAAACATCAAAACAAAAGCCAGCACCAGCTTTCTGCGATCCCGACCAAATGTTTGTTTGTACATAAACAGACCGGCAAGAGTCACAGGCACAAAGATCAGCGCGGACAATGACCAGGTAATAGTGCAAAACGAAAAAAGTAGCAGTGAAAGTAGATGCACTAAGCGCGGCGGCTCTTTTGCCAAAGCAACGCGGTAAGCCAATGCAAGCGTCAAAGGCGCAATTCCCGCGGAGAAAACAAATCCCAGAGTGCCGTAGCGCAAAAGCCATTCAAAATACGACAGCGACGGGCCCAAAGCCAAAGCCCCGGCAGCTGCCGCAGCGAAGCGGGTGCAGCCAAAAAGGCGAGCAGCCCAATAATTCGCCCACGGTATGATGAATACGTACAACAGCAGTATGCTGTTATAGACTTCAATACCGGACGCCGATCCGATGTCACCTGCAAAGTAAACAATCGGCCAAAAGAACAGGAATACGTTCAACATCCCGCTAGGAAAAAACTCTCTTCCTGAATACCCGCCATTCCAGTCGGTGTTGTAAAACGGAATAAAGGGGAAATGGTCGCGCAGCAGCTGGAAGCGATAAAGAAAACTTGGATGGTCATCAGCAAAAATCAGACGTGAGCCCATATAATTGAGCAGTGACACGGCGCATAGCACCTGCACTAGAAGCAGCAGCAGCTCTGAACTAATCGAAACAGTGCGAGTCTTTAAGAAAATTGCAGCGAAAGAGATAAAAACTCCGGCCGCGAGTAGATCAGCGGTTAGATACTGACCCTGAAAAAAAATAAAACTCTGCGAAGGATATTCGCTCATGAACAGCAGCACCAAAGCTGCTATCGAAGCTAAGCCCAGCCACTTAGCGCTATTCTGCCAGACAGACTGTCGCAAAGTTGACCACGCAAAGCAAAGCAGAACCGCCGCACCTAGCGCAGAACCGATTCTAAGAACACGTGGAGTAAAATCAAAGGAACCGAACGCGGGTATTCGCAAAGCTCCTGCAAAGAAGCCTAGAAGAGAATAAAGCAGCAGTACACTACCAAGCGGAATTGCCGCTCGGTTTAGTCTTTCTGAAAAGTTCAAGCCTGTGCGCGCTCCAGCTGATCGCTTCCTCCGGAGCCGTTTTTGTCGACGCGGAGGCTGTCGGTATCTTCGTCGGCTGATCTGGACTTCTCGCTAAGAGTGGCAAAAAGCAGTCCTCCAAACAAGGCGACGGCCATTACTTTTGCGCGAAGCAGCACCCCAACTCCCAATGCCTGTCCGTCAGTAGCCCCGATACGCTTAAGGAAAAACAAAAATGCGCCTTCCTGAAGGCCGAGGCCACTAGGAGTTATCGGCACCATTCCAACAAGTAATACAAGCGGAACTACTACGAAAAGAGCACCGAAGTCCGGAGATTCCCAGCCGACAGCTCTACAAGCTACCCAGGTATTGAAAACTCCGGCCGCATGGAACGCGAATGACAGCACAAAAGCCTTAATCATCAGCATCCAGTCTCTGCGTGCGTGAGCCATCGCAGCTACGATTTTGCGCCAGATAGTTTCCAGTTTTGCGGCAAGTTTTCCGAAGCCGGCAGCTCGCATAATGCGCAAACCGATACCGACGCAAAAATTGCCAAATTTCTCTGAGAAACACATCAGAGCAGCAGTAAACACGACTGCACCAACCAGCAAGATAGCCGTCTCAACGCCAGCAGCAACTTCACTGCCGAGCGCAACACTTCCTACGCCAAGCATGACCATGGCCAGGAGACCGGTGAAGCGTTCAAGAAAAGTAGCGACGAATGCGTCTTTCTGATTACCGAGAAATTTTCCGAGTTGGTAACTGCGGGCCACGTCTCCACCGACGTAGGATGGAGTAAAAATATTGAAAAAATAGCCGATCGTATACAGCTTCATCAGCCGCAGTATTCCGGCATCGTGACCCGAAGCCCGAATAAACAAGCGCCACTTCAAGCAGCTTAGCCAAACCAAAGCAACTGCTAGCAATAGCAAATAATAGATGTACACGAGTTCGACTTCAGCGAGCGCTGCAAGCAAGTCCGCCGGATGAACAATGTAAATTAGCAGCGCAAGCAGCACTGCCGCGAAGACGAAACGCAGCTTCTTGGACATTGCCTAGCCGCCGACAGCGACAGATTCTTGCCGCTGCTGGGCCGCGCCGGAATCTCTGCGCACTTTGAAGTATTTTTCGGCAACCAGTCGGCCAGCCGCTTTGGCGCTATCTCTTAGCCCGCGAACTACTTCCTGTTGAGTTTGTTCAATTTGGCCGCGATTTTTCCAAGCATCCGACAATTCGCGTTTAAGTGAAGCTTCCGTAAGTTCAGCCAACGGAAGGCCGCGCTCTGGAGTATTAAGCTGGTTCAAGAAGGACTTCACTTTTGGAGCGTAAATAAGACCAACTATCGGCGTACCAGACTGGGCAGCGATAATCAGCGAATGTAAACGCATTCCTGCGTATAAGCTGCACTTCGAAGAGAAGCCTAGAATCTCGTGGTTTGAGTAAACTTCGTTTGTGACAATCGCAGGCTCCCAGCTGTCAGCCGCAATGCTCTTGTATGCTCTGGCTACGGATTGCTGCAGCTGTCTGCCGATCTCAGCATCCATCACCTGAGTCGTAACGATCACTGGTTCAATATTCTCTTCGTGCTTCAGGCCGGCAAGCGCACGCGCCAACATGTCCACGAAAGAGCCCTTATCCGCGACCTTTTCGCCGCTAGCCAGCCAGCGATCGATATAGCGGGTTATGTTGAATCCGAGCATGCGCCCTTCGCTGGCCGCCTGTTCTAGACCCTTTGCTTTGATAATTTTGGTGATATCCGCGTCTGGTGCTGGCCAATCTTGGAAGACTGCGTCCGCGAGCAGGTGAATTTCTTTCTTCACGCCAATTTTGCGAAACAATTCCAGAGAATCTTTGTCTCGAACAATAATCAGGTCGCAGGAATTTCCTACATACTTGGCGAACAGTCGGCCAAAAAAACTGTTAAGCGGTCCAATTCCGACACTGTAGCAAACAAGCTTTTTGCCAAACAGCCGTGCCCATGGCGCAATGAAAATGAGCGTAATAAGAAAGTTGAAGAGCGGATTCCATAAGTTGATGTCAAAAATAATCCCGTCAGTGATCATCGTTACATCAGTGCGCTTGACGCTGCGAAAGGTTGGAATCCCTAGCAGGCGAATACTGCCGGTCCACGGCATAATTGAAACAGGTTTGACGTTAAACATCTTGCCGTAGCTGCCGCTGACAAATCCTGGATTGGTTGTTGGAACTTCAAACTCGACGTCACCATCAATCTGGCTGCTAAGCGTACCCATAATCGACGCAAGAATTGCGGCGTCTCCGGCGTTGCGGCCTGAGTTTGATCCTAAAAGCGTAAATTTTGCGACAGACATTGATCCCTACTCCAACAAAAACAAACTGGCAGCATCCTAGCAGAGAAGGCCTCTTGACCCCCTCACTTCAAAATTGCCGACAAGGACGATAATAAATCGCAGTCCTGACAAGCTAGGTCAAGGTGAACTGCTAAGAATATTTGCGAGAATTTCGGCAGTTAAACGTGGGCGCCACCGTCAGCTTCAAGGTAGAAAAATCAACTGTTTTTCCACCGTGTTAATAAGACATTGAAAAATTTACCCTTTTGGCAATTTGGATCTCCCTATATTTAATACAGAGGGGAACTGTATTTTTCCAGGGAGGGCCTCAGAGTGGCAATAATTTGCGTCGCATCGACTGAGTCAGGGGTGGGAAAGTCCACTCTCGCTCTTCATCTGGCACAAGGATCGGCAATTACGGGATTAAACACTGTTTTAGTCGATTTTACGAATGACTGCACAATAACTCGCGCTTTGCAGCTTAACCCCGGCGATGCCCCTGCAGCGCACTCCCTAATCGAAGCGCGCGGTGAACTGGAAAAAGTGCCGGCAAACGTTGTTACTGAAAATGTTAGAGACAACCTGGACGTACTTGCCGCAACTCCGCGGCTGGAGAGAACTGTGCAGCGAATGTACGCTCCCGACCGAGAGTACATGCTCGTGTCAGCCTTCCATCAGCTTGCAGCCAGCTATGATTGCGTAGTCGTTGATACCACGCCCCGTCTGAACTTGCTGACACGCTGCTGTATGTTTAGCGCCGATCTAGTTATTTATCCGGTAACCAACTCACTCGTTACTGCTGAAGGTCTGCAAAGCTTCCTAGCTCTCTCAGAATACTTTAACCTCAATCCAGTCTGGTGCGTCGCGCGAACAATGCGGCGCCGCGGGGTTAAGACTCAATCAAACGAGCTGCAGCACCTCCTCGACAATCTGCGTGAACGTCATCTGTCATCCGGTGGTTTTGATGAAGAGTTCGTTGATCAGCTGCCCGATATAAGACTGCTGGAAACCGTGCTCCACCAGCATAACAGCGACGGCAGCGCATCTTTATTTGACTCCAAAGAGCGAAGCAAAGCGCATGCATCCGCACTGGAAGACTACATGTCGCTGGTAGAAGAAATTCAAGCGATTAGTGCTTCGGTTGATAGTGCGAGACATCAACCTCGAGAAGAAATCATCGCTCCCAGGCGAGTTCGCGCGTAAATCAATTTAGCTCACACGCCGGCTTCTCTTCGACCTTACATCCTTCAGCTGAAGGCTCAGACGAGTTCGGAACACTCGGGGTTATTATTGGTGTGTCGGGAACGCCTCCGTGAAGCATGAAGTAGAGGTATTGCTTTATTCGGCGAAAAAATCCTATCTCACCATCAGCAACTGGTTTGTCCCGAGGGGGCCAAAGATCGACTAATCGCGCAAAAGCCAGCGTTGACTCTTCCGCGTCTGGTTGAGAAGCCGACCCATCCTTAGGGAGTCTCCATTCCAGAATCGCGAAATCTTGCCGTTCACCAACGACGCACACCCTCTGTCCCAGTTCCAACTTAAGTAAAACTTTACCAGACGTTTCGGGAAGGTCGTAAATAGGGACTCCGCTTTTCTTAGGGCGGTAGAGGAATCCGTTGCAGTCGTCCAACGGTTTCATCCCGTCTGCTGAAACCCACTGACGGGCGCTGTCAGCAGCCGCAGTAGAAATGAGGGCCAAGAAGCCCGCTGAAAGCAGAATTATTTTTAAAATCAACGATCGCATGACTTAGAGAATTACTTCGAATCCGCTAAACTCACCGGTTGGTACTTCGGGCTCGGCTTCTACTCCAGTTACGTGTGCGTTTTCTGGTCCTTGATGCATACGCGTTACCAGCTCTTCGACCGCGTCCGGCTTACCTTCAATGACTGCTTCAACGCAGCCATCATCCCGGTTGCGCACCCAGCCCGCCAAACCGAGCTCGACTGCGTTTTGCTGGGTCCAGTCGCGAAACCATACGCCCTGAACTCGGCCGGATATTATCACGTGTATGCGCTGACTCACCTAAATTCACCCTCACCTAACTCTTTGCTGAGCAATAGCAACAACATAAGCAAAGAGACGTTTGACTTTGCCCCAAATCATTATTACCTACAATTAGAGCCATAGCTTCTAATTTAGCTAATAGAGTAGCATTAGCCCGGCTCAGGTGGGTAGACAGTGAAGAACTACACTGATTCAGGCGGCATGGGGATCCCCGACGATCTGGTTGCTGCAATCAACGACCTCAAACAGCAAAAGAACGCTGTAATCCTTGCCCATTACTATCAGGAGTCAGAGATTCAGGATCTCGCAGACTACATCGGAGACAGCTTGGGCCTAGCCCAGGAAGCAGCTAAAACCGACGCTGATATTATTGTCTTTGCCGGAGTCGTCTTCATGGCGGAAACGGCTAAGATTTTAAATCCCTCGCGAAAAGTTCTGCTGCCCGATCTAGACGCGGGCTGCTCGCTTGCCGATAACTGCCCCAGCGACAAGTTCTCACAGTTTGTGCAGGCACACCCCGATCATACCGTTATCACGTACGTCAATTGCAGCGCTGAAGTTAAAGCGTTAAGCGATATTCTTTGCACCTCGTCCAACGCCGTTAAAATAATCAATTCGGTTCCAAAAGATAAACCGATTATATTTGCCCCGGACAAGCATCTTGGACGCTACTTAATTAAGGAAACCGGCCGCGATTTGGTACTCTGGGACGGCTCCTGCATCGTGCATGAGCAGTTTGATCACAAAAAGATTGTGCGCCTAAAAGCACGACACCCGGAGGCAGAAGTAATCGCACATCCCGAATGTCCCGAGTCTATTCTCAATGAAGCGGACCACATTGGCTCTACAAGCTCACTGCTTAACTACGTAAAGAAATCCGACGCAAAGTCGTTCATAGTCGTTACTGAGTCGGGTATCATCCATCAAATGGAGAAAGCATGCCCCGAAAAAACCTTTCACCCCGCTCCGCCTGAGAATGGCTGCTCCTGCAATGAGTGTCCGTTTATGAAGCTTAACACCATGGAAAAGCTCTACCGCTGCTTGCGCGACGAAACTCCAGAAATGAATGTCCCCGCAGAGATTATTGAGCGCGCTTTGATTCCGTTAAAGCGCATGCTCGAGCTAAGCTGATCTCACGGTTGCACAGCAGATGCAGACACCGGTCTACCTCGACAATCAAGCAACTACTCCGGTAGATCCGCGCGTGTTTGCAGCGATGCGTCCGCTGTACGAAACTCATTTTGGCAATGCTTCTAGTTCAACTCATCGGCACGGTTGGTATGTCGAAGAACTCGTCACCCTTGCGAGAGAACAAGTTGCCGAGCTAATCTCCGCTAAGCCAGAAGAAATAATTTTTACAAGCGGCGCAACTGAAAGCAACAATTTGGCTTTGTTTGGAACTTGCCGCGCTCAGCTCAGCCGCAGCCCTAAACAGAACACAACGGTCATTTCCGCTTCAACCGAGCACCGCGCTGTCCTCGATCCCCTAGCCAAACTTAAGTCGGACAAGTGCGAGATTAAACTGCTTGCACCGAACAAAGACGGACTAATCGAGCCCGAAGTGTTGCAGGCCGCAGTTTCGCCAGAATGCACACTTGTTTCGCTGATGCTCGGCAATAATGAAATTGGGGTAATCAACGATATCGCTTCACTTGCCGCAGTTTGCCGCGAAAACGGTTCTTTGCTTCACTGCGACGCCGCCCAGGCAGCCGGCAAGATTCCAGTCGACGTCAAAGCACTTGGGGTCGATTTGCTGAGTATCTCAGCTCACAAACTGTATGGGCCGAAGGGCATCGGAGCACTGTTCGTTCGAGCTAGTCTCCCTAAATCTTCAATCGAACCGATCATGTTCGGCGGCGGCCAAGAGCAGGGCCTACGGTCAGGCACTCTCAACTCCCCTGCGATTGTGGGTTTCGGCGAAGCCTGTCGCCTAGCTAAAATAGAACTTGAGCAGGAGGGCAAGCGGCTGCAGCTTTTGGCAACTCGATTATTTGAGTCGCTCAGCAATTCGCTGGGGGGTGTGCAACTTAACGGAGCGCAATCCAACCGCTTGCCGGGAAGCTTGAATTTAAGTTTTGAAGGTGTTGAAAGTGCTGAGCTGCTTGGCAAGCTTAGTCCACATTTATCGCTTTCTTCTACCTCGGCTTGCAGCTCTGGGCATGGTAAAGGATCTCATGTTTTAAAAGCTTTGGGTTTAACTGAGGCGCGGCAGCGTTCAAGCATACGGATCGGCATTGGCAGATTTAACACTGAAGAAGATATTACCTTTGCATCAGAACAAATTCGCAGTGCAGTTAAGGAGCTGCGTCAAACTTAGCTTAACTACAGCGCTTATTGCCGCGGCTCTATTTATCGCCTCGCCCGCAGCAGCTGAGTCAGATACAGCTTGGGGCTTAGGACCAATTGCGCTCGACAATGCCTACCCTCTTGCACGGATTCATGTATCTGCATCTCCGATCAGTCCTGAAGTTAAACCTGCCGATACTTTGTCGCTTTACTCTTCGTTTAGCTGGTCAAACACTTTTAATGTTTACAAAGGTCATTACAGTGTGGACACCGAACATCGTACGTTCAGGCTCGGTGGAACTTACAGCCCAAGTGACGTTCTAGAGTTGTCAGCAGAGCTGCCGATTGAATATCGCGGCGGCGGCATCTTAGATAGCCTAATCGACAATTGGCACACCTTTTTTGGTCTGCCGCGCGGCGGCAGAAATGACGTTCCAGAAAATCGCTTCGCTGTTCATGGGATAAATATGGATGAGACTGAATACGCCTTTGATATCGACGGAACTAAGTTCGGTACCGCGGCGCTCGGAGCAAAATACTTACTGATGCGAGGCAGTCAAACCGAACCCGCACTAGCAGCCTTTGCCAAGGTTGGACTACCGACTGGCGCAGACACCTATGGTCACAATGGTCTAGACTTACTTGGGGGCTTGTCGCTTTCTAGCAGAATAGAGTCGTTCATTATTTACGGTTCGGCGGCTTACTACTACTTTTCAGATACAGAAGTGGCCGGTGTCGAACTTAGTCAGCACAACGCTTCCGCATCGTTGACGGTCGAATACGAAGCGACTCGCAATTTGTCCCTCTTGCTGGGTTCTACCTACTATTCAAATATGGTTAAAAGTATTGAAAACTTTCCGAATTATGCATTTTATCTGGATTTTGGATTGAAGTACCTTTACACAAACCAGACCCGCCTAGAGCTTCTTTTGCGGGAAAACCCCACCCCAAGACTCGGTAGCACCGACGTTACCTTGCACCTTGGAATTGCGGTTGATTTTGAAGTTTGAAGCTCGTAGTTTGAATTCTCTAATTTAATTTGTCGTCTTATAGTCAAGATTGCACTCTGCGGGAGGAATGCCGTGAAACTTCAACAATCCATTTTGCGCTTCTGTGCGCTAGCTTACGTTGTCTTTGGCATTGGGACGCTGTTTGTCACGGCTGCATCTGCTGACTCAAATGTCGAGTCACTTCAAGTCAACAGCACCACCGGTGACGGTCGCAATGGAAGAACTTTCGCAAAATGGTCCCATGTTCCGCAGGACAGGCCTATTGAACAAATTCGCATCACACTTAGTCGAGTGAGCGGTGGAGACGACACTTTTGTAAACTTGCGCTTTGACGGGGGAGATACTTTCGAAAACGGCAAACGCGTAAGCGTTCGCGGCGGAAAGGCATTAACCACAGGTGTCTGGTCTCTAGGCGGTCAGCGCGCAGGCGGAAAGGCGCTTGTGCTCAACGCATACAACGGGGAAGTCCGAATCGGCCGAGTTGATATTCAGTATCAAGGTGACGGTGCACCGTCCGACCACCATTCCTCTTCTGGCCATACTGTTAGTAACAATCCATTTCGCAGCAGTGGGAGCAATTCTGGTTCCAACAGTCGAGATGAAGACTATTGTAAATACGAACGGATCAAGTCACCACGAGTCGAAATTGGTGAGATGCGTGCAAGCGGCGGGCTGTTCTCAGGCAAGTATCGGGTCAACGGCGAAGTTTTCGGTCAATGTATTGAGGAAGCCGGTTACTACGAAAACGGGCGCTTGCAGCAAAAATTTGATGTGCCGTTCGATTCTGGCTTTAAGCGTGTTCAGTTTGAAACTAAAGTTCGCAGTGGACGCGACGGTGAGATTCGCGTGCTTGCCACAGATGGCAGCGAAGATAAAATCTTGATTGACGATGAAATTGTCCGGCGCAAACTGAACTAGGCCGGTCTATATTTCCTTCAATCGCTGCTTGGCGGAGGAAGCATACCCTCCGCCGAACATATTTGCATGAGTCATTAGATGATACAGGTTTAGTATCTCGATTCGCTGCGCGAAGCCTTCGCTGAGCGGAAATTCTTCGTTGTATGCAATGTAAAATTCTTGATCGAAGCGACCAAAGCACTGGGTCATTCCGATATCTGCTTCGCGACAACCGTAATACACTGCCGGATCAATTAAGGCTGGACCATCTGTAGACCAAAATACGTTGCCCGACCAAAGATCTCCGTGGAGCAACGAGGGGGTTGGCGAGTGCTCGTTCAGAGCCGTCATTATACTTTCGCGTTTGCTTTTAAGTAAGTCGGCGCTGGATTCATCCAGCCAACCCCGCGTTGTGGCAATTTCAGCTTGGGACTGCAGGCGGTATTTGTAAAAAAATTCCCCCCAAGATTCCGCAAAGTCATTGTACTGCGGAAGCTCTCCGATATGGTTTGCGGACTCAAATCCAAAATTTTCGGCTTGGTGTCGGTGGAGCTTTGCTAGCCCCCTGCCAAGCGCAGCTGAATCCGTGCTCGTTCGCTCCACTGCGGGCGTAAGCGCTTCCATAATGATTGCCGCGGGCTCGTCTGCTCCGGCGCGTTCTACGACCGACATAACTTCAGGAACTTTCAGCGCGCCGACACGTCCCAGTTCGTGTAAACCGCGTGCTTCAGCTGTAAACATTCCTGGAGACGAGTCAAAATTCCACTTAACAAAACACTTCGATCCATCGGCACACGACACCACTGCGGCCTGACTTATACAGCCTCCTTGGCATGGCTCGGTCTTACTCAGATAACTCCCTAGAAGTTGTTCAACGTGCTGAGCCAAATATTGCGGCAGCATCATTTTGACAACTCCTGCTCCAAGTTCTGCAGCAATGCCGAACAAGAGCGATGAATTATGTCGAATACTGTTTTGAAACTATCTTTTGGCAGGTAATAAGGATCGGGCACATCTAGATCGCCTGCACTTTCACTGTCGAATTCTCGAAGATGGATTAACTTAGCGCTGGCACCCTTCGCCCGACTTTTGATTGTGTTTAGATTTTCACGATCCATCGCTACTAAAAGATCAAATTTTTTGAAATCACTTGCAGCAAGCTGCCTTGCTCGATGGTATCCGAGGTCTATTCCATGACGCTCGGCGACTGCTATGGAGTCTTCATGGGCGGGCTCTCCGACATGCCATGAGCCAGTGCCGCACGACTCAACATAAAACTGCTGACTGAGTCCACGCTCAGCTACGAGCGTTTTCATGATGCAGTCGGCAAGTGGTGAACGACAAATGTTTCCCAAGCAAACGAATAAGATTTTATACTGAGTCATTTTATTGAGTTAGTTTTTTAGAATATTAAGCCCGGTCGAGTTGATAAATCATAGGCGGATTCACAGCGTTGTGTCACGCGAACCGTGTTAAGAATACTGGGCCGGTAACCTCTGCGAATGGTGAGTTATGTATGTGTTAACGACAGACAATGGAGCAATATCGCTCAAACGCGGTGACATAACTCATGAAACGGCGGACGCAATCGTTAACGCAGCAAATAGCGGTCTGCTCGGCGGAGGGGGAGTTGACGGAGCGATTCATCGGGCAGGCGGCCCCTCAATTCTTGAGGAATGCAAACTCATTCGCGAAGATCAGGGTAAGTGTCCAAGCGGCAGTGCGGTCGTAACCGGTGCGGGCAGTTTAAAGGCTAAGTTTGTGATCCATGCCGTTGGTCCAATCTGGAGCGGGGGCAATCGGAACGAAGGTCCAACCTTAGCTGCCGCTTATTCAAAGTGTCTGAACTTGGCGACTGAATATAGCTTGGCGTCAATCTGCTTCCCCTCAATCAGCACCGGGGCTTATCGCTTCCCAATTGAAGAGGCTGCAAAAATTGCGCTAGAGACTTGCGTTAGTTTCATGCGAGGCAAAGCTACTACACTGCAAGATGTTCGTTTTGTGTTGTTTTCGGACGACGATTTGGCGGTTTACGCATCTAGACTTGAGGAATTGAGCTCGACCATCAAGAGCCCGGCTTAAGAGGCGCTGCCAAGTCTGCCCGGCCGATGTATCTGCTATTGTTATTCGGGCGGTTCCTGATAGAATCCGCAGGGGAAAGCGAGGCTTTTCCAGCGTTTAATTACAGGTAGCATGGTCGGGATAGAGACCGTGTGCTGAACAAAATACGTTACAGAATCAGATGTCCCAAGATTGCATTGCGAATTCTTTCCGTCGTTGGGGTTACCTTCAAGCTCAGCTCGATAGCCTCGGAAGAATTCCGAAGTTCCCTCATTCCGAATTGGACGACATTACCAGCCCTGAAGCTGAGCAGTGGCGCAAGATTTACTGCGGTCCGATCGGCGCCGAGTTCATGCACATCCCTTATCCCGAACGCACTCGATGGGTGCAAGAGCGCATGGAGGCTGCACCGCCTCAGTACGATAGGGATTACATTTTTGATCGCCTTCTGCTTTCAGACAGCTTCGAACGCTTCCTTCACACGCGCTACGTTGGAACAAAGCGCTTTTCTCTGGAAGGCTTAACCTCTTTAGTACCCTTGCTCGACTCAATTCTCGATCGCGCCGCGCAGCTCGGTTTCGAATATGCAATGATCGGCATGAGTCACCGCGGCCGCTTAAATGTCATGCTCCATGTTACAGGAGTTCCTGCCGCAGCAATTTTTTCCGGATTTGAAGACGTTGACCCCAGAAGTGTCCTCGGCAGCGGCGACGTAAAATATCACAAAGGCGCAACTGGTCCGTTTACCGGTCCTTCGGGGAACACCATCGGAGTCCGTTTAGCCTCCAACCCGAGCCATTTAGAAGCGGTGAACCCTGTAATGATGGGCCGCGCCCGCGCCCGACAGGAGAGACTGGGAGACGAAGAACGTTCTCGGGTGCTTACGATTTTAATTCACGGCGATGGAGCTTTCGCTGGGCAGGGTATTAATGCTGAAACACTTAATTATGCCGATTTGCGCGGTTTTCGTGTCGGCGGCACTGTCCACATTATTGCCAACAACTTGATTGGTTTTACTGCTCGACCAGAGTCGCTTCACTCGACGCGATTCGCCTCAAGTTTGATGCGCCGTCTACCCAGCCCAATCTTTCACGTTAACGCTGATGAGCCGGACGCCGTTTACCGTGTTGGTGAAATGGCGATGGACTACCGCAAGGAGTTTCTCACAGACGTTTTAATCGATTTGATCGGTTACCGCCGCTACGGACACAGCGAAATTGACGATCCAACGATTACTCACCCGAACCTTTACGAGAAAATTCAGAAGTCATCTTTCTTGTTTGAAAGCTACGGTAGAGCAATCGGCCTCAGCGATGAAGAAATTCAAAAACGAGAACAGGAGAAAATCGATCTCTTCTCCAAAGAACTAGAGCAAGGCCGCTCGATGGACAGAATGCCGTCCTTGTTTACGCTGCCCGATTACTGGGACTCGTACTTCGGCGGCCGCTACGATCCAAAATGCGAAGTGGACACCGCCGTGGCGCCCGATCGGCTCAGCGCAATCGTCGATCGCATCACCTCGTGGCCCAGCTCTTTTAACATCCACAAAAAGGTGCAGCGAGTAATTGAGCAGCGCAGAGAGATGGGAGAAGGCAAACGTCCGGTCGATTGGGGAATGGCCGAAGCACTCGCTTTTGGCAGCCTACTTTGGGACGGAACGATGGTTCGTCTCTCGGGTCAAGATAGCCGCCGAGGAACTTTTAACCACCGTCACGCTGCATTGTACGATGCAGAATCCGGTGAAGAGTATTTACCCCTGCGGCATCTGCACGACAATCAAGGAACTTTCGACGTTTACGACTCACAACTCTCGGAAGCTGCGGCGGTTGGCTTCGAGTATGGATTCTCTCGAGATTATCCGGAAGCTTTGGTGTTGTGGGAAGCGCAGTTCGGAGATTTCGCCAACGGTGCGCAGATTATAATCGATCAGTTTATTTCCGCTGGTGAGGACAAGTGGGGACTCCTGTCCGGTTTGGTGATGCTTCTGCCACATGGATACGAAGGGCAGGGACCCGAACACTCGAGTGCCCGTCTTGAACGCTATTTGCAGCTGTCCGCTGAGGACAACATGCAGGTTTGCTCTCCGTCAACGGCCGCACAGTATTTTCATTTGCTGCGCAGACAAGTGCAGCGCAAGTGGCGCAAACCGCTCATCGTAATGACGCCGAAGGGAATGCTTCGCGCGGCTGCATCATCTTCGCCGATTTCCGAATTCAGCTCCGGAGCGTTTTATCCGGTAATCGGAGACGCTGAGCACCCAAATGCCAAAAAAATCATCGTCTGTACTGGCAAAATCGCTCACGAACTAACTGCCGAACGCCAGCGCCGAAACGACTCTGAAACGGCTATAGTCAGGTTGGAGCAAATCTACCCGTTCCCTGAAGACAATCTTTCGCAAGTCTTTTCAACCTTTCCTAACGCTACGACAATAACTTGGGTTCAAGAAGAACCGGCGAATATGGGAGCCTTGTTCTTTGTCAGGCCACATCTGGAACGCTTAGCCGGGGGACGCAATGTTACGACCGTGCGACGCTCCGCCAGCGCCAGCCCCTCGACAGGCTCGCCCAAGGCTCACGCTATGGAACAAGAAGCGCTTTTAAAACTCGCATTTGCGAACTACGGTTAATCGAGGAGAACCAAATTATGTCCGTTGAAACTTACCAGTCTCCGATGGGCACGCTGTACTTCGACGTTAGCAATCGAGGTCTTACTGCACTGTCGTTTAAGAAGCCGCAACCCAGCGGTGCACAATCCGAATCGAACGCAAAACTTGCCGCGCAAATCCGATCCGCTCTGGATAAGTATTTTGCTGGTGATTTCGAAGCCCTTAAGGATCTCCCGCTCGACGTCAAAGGCACTCCTTTTCAACAGAAAGTGTGGCACGCCGCTCAGAAAATTCCCGCGGGAAAGCCGACCTCATACGGCCAATTGGCTAAAAAGATTGGCCACGATGGAGCAAGTCGTGCTGTCGGCAGTGCGCTGGGGAAAAACCCCGTTGTGCTGGCCGTGCCCTGCCACAGAGTCCTTGCGGCAAACGGCGGCTTAGGTGGATTTACAGGCGGCTTAACTAAAAAGCAGTTTCTGCTTAGTCACGAGTCGGCAGTACACTGAGCCAGCAATCGCTTTTCGGACCTCCGCAGTCCGTCACGCATAAGTTTAACTTAGATTCGGCACGCAAGCTTCCGAAGAACATCCACTTTGGTACTAGCTCCTGGACCTATCCCGGCTGGCAGGGAAGTATTTATCATCGTAGCTACAAGAGCGAGAGACAGTTCAACGCGGATTCGTTAAGCGAGTATTGTGAATTCCCTTGGTTTAGTACTGTTGGCATCGATAGCACGTTTTATGGACCGCCAGCGGTCAGTACCCTTCAGCGCTACCAAAGCTGTGTTCCAAAGAACTTTCGTTGGGTCTCGAAAGTGTGGGAAGAGGTTACAATTCCTGTTTATGGCAGACATCCGCGCTATGGAGCAAAGGCTGGTAAACCTAATCCGCATTTCCTAAATGCGGAGGTATTCGTTAATAAATTTTTGTCACGCTATATCGACGCCGGTGTACTAGATAATACTGGACCGTTTGTATTCCAGTTTCAGGCCTTGCCTAAGCGCGAAGCTTCGAGCCCCCAGTCCTTCATCGAACGTTTAGACTCATTTCTTGCGCAGCTGCCGCAAGATTTTAACTATGCAACCGAGGTCAGAAACCAAGAAATACTTGTCCCAGAATATTTTTCTGCCCTTTCAAGGCACAATGTCACGCACTGCTTCAATCATTGGACCTCGATGCCACCGCTGGTAGACCAAATGAAAGCTGCTGCTGCGGGCGGCGGCATTGGCGCGTCGTTTCTAACTTCACGCATCTTAACTCCGATCGGTGTAAGTTATCAGCAGGCCGTCGAGCGCTTCACCCCGTACGATTCGATAAAGATTATCCAAGAACAGATGCGGGCAGACGTCGCACGTCTCGCCAAACGCGCCGTGCAGCGCGCAATTCCAGTCTACGTATTGGTCAATAATCGCTGTGAAGGCTATGCTCCGGGAACTATTGATGCCATCGGGTCCGAAATCGTAGAAAACCTTGATGAATGGCTGGAAGAGTCCGCAGATGAGTGAGATTACGGCTAAACACATCGGCAAAGTTCTAGGTCAGGCCGCTTCGCTGCTCGAACTTCTGGGCGAAAATCATTTTAGCGTCCGATCGATGCAATCAGCATCCAGGCATTTTCAACGCCTAAATGTGCCCCTCGAACAAGCACTTCAAGAAATTAGTTCAGGTAAAGCGCGAGGCTTTGGCAAAGGGCTTCGCGAATATGTGTCTGAGGTTTCATCCACTGGATCGCTCGACTTGATTGACGAGCTACAAGCACAACTTCCCTCCGATCTTCCTGACCTGCTCCAGATTCCCGGGTTAGGCGGCAAGAAGGTGCGCACCTTATGGAAAGAACTCGACATTACTTCGCTCGACGAGCTGGAAGCTGCATGCCAAGACGGGCGAGTTGCTGAGCTGAAAGGCTTCGCTCAGAAAACCGTTGAAAACATTCTACAAGGGATCGAAAAACTGCGTTCATACAGTTCTAAGCTTCGCAGTGATCAAGCGGCCGCTTTGGCAGACGAAATATGCGCTGCTCTGGCTGCGGCAAAATGCTGCGGAAAGATTGAAGTTGTGGGCGAAATCCGTCGCTGCTGCGAAGTTGTTTCACAAACTGTATTCCTGCTTGAGACCCATCAGCAGGATGGGGTTATCTCGGCTCTGCAGAAGCTTGATTCCCTGGCTGACGTAAAAGCATCCGGGAAGAAATCCATCACAGCATCCTACGGAGCGCATCCAGTAATTTTGGAGCTTACTACCGAGCAAGACTGGTTCTCTGAGCTAGTCAAGCAAACTGGGAGCAGTCGCCACTTGGAAATGCTCGGGAACTTAGATAAATCCTCCAAGGCCGACTCTGAAGAGGGCATTTACGCAGCGCTATCGCTAGCATTTATTCCACCAGAGCTACGAGAAGGTCAGGGTGAAATCGAGTCGGCGCGGCAGATGTTTAAAACAGGTGACAGCTGGAACTTGGTTGAAGCTTCAGATCTTCGCGGAATAATTCATGCCCATACTACCTATTCTGACGGCGCGCACTCGCTAAGAGAGATGGCTGAAGCGGTACGCAGTGCAGGTTACCAGTACTTTGCGGTAAGCGATCACTCTCAAACCGCAGCATATGCCGGTGGGCTCTCACCTCAGCAAATCGTTCAGCAGCAAAAGGAAATTGCCGCACTAAATAAAGAATTTGCCCCGTTCAAGATTTTCTCCGGGATCGAATCAGACATATTGGAAGATGGAAGCTTGGACTATGATGACAAAGTGCTCGAATCATTTGATTTCGTTATTGCCTCGGTCCATTCCAGATTTGGACTTAGCGAAGCCGAAATGACAAAGCGCATTACTCGAGCGGTCCAAAACAAATTCACGACAATCTTGGGGCATCCGACCGGCA
>JAGRAN010000075.1:0-4135 GCA_020434585.1 Bdellovibrionales bacterium | reverse complement strand
GCTCAACCGAAGCGTCTCGACCTTGATTGGCGGCTGCTCGAATACGCGCTTAAGCAAGGCGTGCGAATCGCTGTTTGCCCAGATGCTCACTCGACTGCTGACATTGACTTGGTTAAATATGGAGTAGCTACAGCTAGAAAAGGCGGGCTAAGCAAAGACGACGTAGTAAATTGCATGACGCTAAAGAACTTTGAAGGCTACATCCAAGGCGCAAAAGCAAAATGAAAGATTCAATCGAACATATTGCAATAAACGTGGCTGATATAGATTCTGCGGTTGAGTGGTACATCAGTAGTTTTGACTGTGAACTAACAGCTAAAACGGCGCAGAAGGCGGTTATATCGTTTGCAAATTGCAAACTAGTCCTGGTTCTTCCAAGTATCGAGCGGCAGCATACCGCGTTTGTTAAACGCGACGCAGCAACTTACGGTGAACTTACGCCACGGGGCAATGAGGCTCCGAGTACCTACGTTTCAGATCCGGCCGGAAACATAATCAAGCTGTTTGCGGGCTAGTTCGGGATTTTGCCGCTTCATTTGCAGCATGCTTTTCGATCGTCGCTACAAGCTCTTTGTAGTCGATCGGTTTGCTTAGGTAATCATTCATTCCTGCGGTAATACAGCGCTCTCGATAACCTTTCATTGCATGAGCAGTCACCGCAATAATCGGAATCGGTTCCCTCCCCGACTCCCCTTCGAATTTTCGAATTTCTTCTGTAGCTTGAAATCCGTCCATTTCAGGCATTTGAACATCCATCAGTACAATATCAAACGTCTCGTTCTTCACTGCATCCAAGGCATCAACGCCGCTGCTAACAACCGCTGTATGGAATCCTGCCTTCTGCAGTAGTTTTACAGCGACTCGCTGATTGATAGGGTTGTCCTCTGCTACCAAAACCCTTAGTGAGCCGTTGCCCGCTATTTGGACGGATGCCTTGCTTACACTATTACCGTTAGCGATAGATGCTGCTGGCTGTTTCAATCGATGCTGATCAACGACCCTGACAGGCACGGTACAGGTAAAAATACTTCCCTCTCCCGGCGAGCTTTTTACTTCTATTTCGCCGCCCATCAAATCAATCAGCTGAAGTGAAATTGCGAGGCCTAATCCTGTTCCGCCAAAGCGCCTCGTCACCGACCCGTCAGCCTGAGAAAAGGCGTCAAAAATCTCGTCTTGTCGATGTTTGGGAATTCCGATTCCACTGTCGCTAATAACAAACTTTAGCCATGCTCGGTCGTTATTTAGACTGAGTTGCGAAATCTCGATTTTAACTTCACCTTTGCTAGTGAATTTAATCGCGTTGCCAACTAAGTTTGTTAAGACTTGCCGCAACCGAACTATATCAGCCTCTACTTCCCGCGGCGTGTTGTCGGCTACCGCTACCGTAAAATCGAGCCCCTTGAAATCTGCTTGAAACGCAAAGGGTTTAACCAATTTATCTACGAAATCCTTAAGGTTGAACTTAGTTAAATTGATTTCAAGCTTACCCGCTTCGATTTTCGAAAAGTCCAGTACGTCATTAATTAAATCGAGTAGGGTTCGCGACGAATTGTCGATCGTCTTAAGATACTCGTCCAGTTCTTCACTGTGTTCGGTTTCGAGGGCGAGCGTAGCCATTCCAAGAATCCCGTTGAGTGGAGTGCGCAGCTCATGCGTAATGTTAGCTACAAACTGACTCTTAATCTCACTTGCTTTTTCAGCCTGCTCTTTTGCCTTTCGCAGCTCGCTGTTTGCCTCAGTCAGCTCACGCGTTCGCTCAAGCACAACCTGTTCGAGTTCCTCGCGATGAAGCTGAAGCTTCGCGTCGCGCTGAGCGATTTGCTCAAGCATATTATTGAATTCATCGACGAGTTGACCAATCTCGTCATCACCGATCTTTTTCGTCCTTACGCTAAACGTATGGTCGTGTGATATTTTACGTGTTGCGTGAGACAGCTCCAAAATAGGTGCAGTCACTACCCTTTGAAGCCTTAGTCCCAAGATTAAAGAAAGCGGTAGAGCGATTGCCAGCATAAGTGCTACGAGCCGCAGTCTAAACCAAATCCGCTGATATAGTTCGTGCGTACTAGCTTCTAAATAGATCACTCCGATTTGGGTCTCGTTTGAAATTATCGGCGAAGCGATACCTAAAGAGTTTTCGTCAACATGAGTGCCGGGAATCAGAGAAAGTCTGCTTGGCGGTTTTTGAACGCCCGGACGCGAGAACTCTGCGAATAACTCGCCATCGTTGGCATAAACTGCCGCTCTCAACACGAAGGGCAGGGAGCTGAGGGTCTCCAGTGTTTCTGCAGCTGCTGCCTTGTTCCCCGACACCAGCGCAGCATCCGTGTTTGCGGCGGTAATGTCAGAAGCGACACGCACTTCGTTTGCCAGCTGTTCGCGGAAATTTGTAACGTCAAAGTAGGTGAAGCCAAGCGATACAGCGGCGAAAATTACAAACGTGATGATCAAGATCAACAGGGCGACCTTGTGGCGGATCGAAATGTCTGCGAAGCGCTTCATCGAGCAGTTTGGTGTAGGCTGTCCGGTAAATTATTGCTGTTATTAAGAGAATCGGTTCGTAGCGCTAAGCCCCTTAGCAGATAATTGCGCCAAATCTGGCTAGCGACAAAAGGAACTTGGCTTTTCAGGGCCTAAGTAATTCAATGATATTATGAGGATTTCAGCAAATCCCGCAAGCAATCGTCAAGAACGTTGTGCTCGAACTTAAACTCGGATTTCAGCAGCTTTTCCGGAATTGCTCGGACGCCGGCCAGAAAAACCTCCGCGCCCATGTTGCCGGGAAGTGCCCTTAGAAGAAATTCAGGCACTCGAAAGACCGCGGGACGATCCAATATTCTGCTTAAAGTGCGAGTGAACTCTTCGTTTGTAACGGGGTTCGGCGCCGCAGCATTGATCGGGCCGCTAATTGCTTCGGCATCCAAAACGAAATGAATTGCCCTGACTAAGTCGTGCAGATCGATCCAGCTCATATATTGCGAGCCGTCGCCGAGAGGTCCGCCCAAGCAACAGCGAAAAGCCGGAAGCATTTTCGCAAGAAGTCCTCCCTGCAAGCTTAATACAAGACCGGTTCTAAAATTTACTACTCTAGTCGGCCCATCAACAGCCGCGGTGGCTTCCCAAGCGCGGCAAACTTGAGCGAGGAAACCTTCACCGCATGACGTCTCTTCAGTACAACGGGCCTCTCCCCGGTCGCCGTAGTACCCAACTGCCGATGCACTGATATACACTTGCGGCGGCTCTGGCGCTGCCGATATTGCTTCAGAGAGTGTTCGGGTCGCGCTGATTCTGCTAACACGAATGAGTTCTTTGGTCCTCTTGGTCCACAAACTGGCTATATTGTGCCCAGACAAATTCACAACTGCATACGAGCCAGAAACAATTGCAGCATCAATTTGTCCGGATCCGGGAGACCAGCGAACTTCATCTGCGTCCAATGCAGCTCGTCGTACCAAGCGAACGACGTCATATCCTGCGTTTAAGAGGTAGGTAGACAAAGCGGAGCCGACCAATCCGCTGGCGCCGGAAATTATAACTCTGCGACGTTTCATTGCCCCTGGTTTAAAACTGATCTAATCTACCCAACTTATAGCATGACTTAATCGGTATTGGAGCGAAGATTACTATGATCGACCTTCTAAACAAGCATTTAAACGTCGAATTATTTGCCGCGTACCAGTACCTGGCTATAAGCGCATACTGCCATTCAATTAACATGAACGGTGCAGCCAAATGGATGCAGCTTCAGTCCCAAGAAGAATTAATGCACGCGATGAAATTCTACAATTTCATTAATGACCGCGAGGGACGAATTGTATTAGAGCCGATCAAGCAGCCAAAAACTGAGTTTTCCTCACTGCTAGAAGCATTTGAAGCAGCCCTGGGACACGAGCGTCATGTGACATCTGAAATTCATAATCTTGTTGCCGAGGCACTAGAGAGAAAGGACCACGCAACTCATACGTTCTTGCAGTGGTTTGTAACCGAGCAATTGGAAGAAGAGGCTACTGTCGTAGAAATCGTTCAGTCGCTTAAATTGGTCGGGGATAACGGTCACGGACTACTTATGATTGATCGAGAGCTCGGAAGCCGCAGCGCCGCAACTGCTGGCTAATCGATGGCCTGCCTGCCCGCT
>JAGRAN010000074.1 GCA_020434585.1 Bdellovibrionales bacterium | reverse complement strand
GTTTTCGACGGCTAGTTTAAATTCTTCGTTTGGAACTGGTGGGAATGCTTCGTAAGATATCTTGTGAACGCCCGCAGATTTCAATTGAGCACGTGCTGCTGAATTCTGGCGCTTTTTACCACCGCGGCGAAATGTCGACTGAAACGGTTTTACTTCTTTGTGCTTACTGGGTACCTCCAGAGCAACGGTCTGAATAACTTTATCGACAGCAAAGTTTGTGGACGCGAAGTGTTGATTCTCCACAAGCGGCTCCCGCAGCATGATTGAAGCACCCAGAGTTCCCATGACAATTAGCGCTCCTACAGTTGCCGGCGATGCGGAAAGAGAGAGCCGTGAACCGTTAAGCTTTGACGGGTTAGAATTGACTATTCGGTAAGTGCTTGGGAGCAGTTGCTCAGCGTGCTTGGGCGGCAGCGCAAGTGGTGCGGGTTCGACCAAAGGATTATAGTCGTCTTCTTCGTATATTTCTTCATCAGAGTCTGCTGCAAAAAGCGAAGCCATTTCTTGTGCTTTGCGTAATGCAGCTTCGTTGGATTCAGGTGACGACCTGCGGTGGACAATCACTGTTTTGTCGGTTGCGTGCTCTAAGCCGATACCTTCTAACAGGTCCAGCTGTGGCTTGTTTGAGGCTGCCTTTACTAGCTCAGCTTCAACGGCGGCTAGATCTTCGAGGATCGGGTCCATTCGCTGATATCGCCGCTCAGGTTGATAAGCCATGGCCTTAAGCACGATTCGGTCCAGCGCAGGTGGGCACTCACTGCGAAAGCAGCTTGGAGGTTTCGGATCGCTCGAAGCTCGCAGCCGAAGAGTTTCCATTACGCTGTCTGCTACAAACGGCGGTTTAGGTGAAATCATTCGATAGGCGAGCATCCCGAGTCCATAGATATCGCAACGCGCATCAAGACTTCCATCTTTAATGTATTCCGGGCTCAAGTAGTCAATCGAGCCGAGGACTGCACCGTCATCAGTAAGCCGACGATTAAGCTCAATTCGAGCGATGCCGAAATCTGATACCCTGACGGCACCTTTAGTAGTAAGCAGAATGTTAGAAGGTTTAAGGTCGCGGTGAATAATTCCAGCGTCATGCAAAGCTTTTAGCCCTAAACAAATCTGCGCTAGTATCTCAACGGCGCGTAAAATAGGGATACTGTTGTGTCCTTCGATTAACGAAGATAAGTCAGGGCCATCAACAAACTCCATCGAGTAGCCCACGATATCGCCGTCTTGAATGAAGTCGTAAGCGCGAACGACATTTGGGTGAGTTACGTCGTATGAGACAGCTATTTCGTTTTGAAATCGCTGCAAACTGACAGTGTCTTTAGCGAGTTCGCCGCGCAGCACTTTCAGCGCTACTTTTCTTCCTGGTAAACGAAGATGCTCGCATTCGTACACGGTGCCCATGCTGCCCGCGGCGATGCGTTTGACGATCTTTAAGCGATTGTCGACGATCGTTCCGGCGGCGAAACAACTTTCAGGTTTAGATTTTGACATCCGACTTTCGAACTTACGTCTGAGGCTGTTGACCCTCAGCTACCGAAGTTAGCGCTACGGCCCACAACCACCGCAAACAGATGTCCTCACCACCAATGCCGCAAAATACCCTAATGTTATGAGGTATTTTAAAGGAGATATGCCTTGTGCTGAGCGGATTAAGCTAAGCGCTTGAAATCGCGACGAATAATGGTAGCGATAATTATCCGAGCGCCTGATCGATGTCGGCTGTGAGGTCCTCTATATTCTCGATTCCAACTGAGAAACGGACCAGTCCGTCCTCAAGTCCATGCTTTTTGCGAAGTTCCTCGGGAATCTTCTTGTTGCTCATGCTCGCTGGAATTTGAACTAGGGATTCTACCGCGCCCAAACTCTCCGCAAGCGTGATTACGTTAAGTCGGCTGACGATGTTCTTTGTTTCTTCTGTGTCCGTGTCGAAGATAACACTCACCATTCCGCTAAAACCGCTCATTTGCTTCTTCGCGAGATCATGCTGGGGGTGACTCTTTAGGCCGGGGTAAATAACTCGTTTGACTTTTGGGTGAGATTCTAAATGCTTTGAAAATGCAAGGGCATTTTGCTCGTGACGCTCCATGCGCAGCGGCAGGGTTTTAATACCGCGGCGTAGAAGGAACATGCTGAGAGGGTCGTGGTGCAGTCCGATAGACTTCCGAGCAAAGTCCATCTGAGTGTGAATATCGCTGCTGTTTGTCATGATCGCACCGCCAACGATGTCCGAATGGCCTCCTAAATATTTTGATGCGCTGTGCAGTACTATGTCAGTGCCGAGAATCAGCGGGTTTTGAAATACTGGCGTAGCGAAGGTGTTATCGCAAACAGAGATGGCTCCGTGCTTTTTTGCGAGCTGCGCCAACGAAGCAATGTCGTAAATTTGAAGCAGCGGGTTTGTAGGCGACTCGGCATAAAGCATTTGCACTCCTCGCTTCAGCTCGTCCTCGACTAAGTTTAAATCCATCATGTCGATTTGCTTGAAGTTGATGCCGTACTGGCCGAAGAGCTGGACGTAAAGTCGGTAAGTTCCGCCGTAAAGATCAGTAGGTAGCAATACGGTGTCACCAGCTTTGACAAGTGTAATGATCGCCGTCATTGCGGCAACGCCTGAGGAAACAACCGTAGCGTGCTCCGCATACTCCAGAGCGGCCAAAGCTTCCTCAAGCGGGTAAAAATTGGGATTCATTGAACGACCGTAGTCATACCGAAATTCCCCTGGAAACTTCTGCGCGTAAACTGAGCACTGCGAAATCGGGTCGACGATTGCACCGGTTATTTCGTTCGGCTTGATGCCGGCGTGAAGGGCCTTGGTTGCGTAACCGCTATCTTTTGATTCCATTTCAAGTTCACTCTGAAGGTTAAGTCGTGCAGCTCGATTCCAGACAGGAAATCAGTTAAGGCACGTTACCGAAAATGATGAGTTTAGTGAAGAGGCGGGTTGCGGGCTGGGTAGAAGCGCGGCCCCGCACCGTTGCGGGGCCGGAGCCAGGCGGCATTAAGCGCCGCGTACGCTTACCTTGCGAGCCGAGGTTTTGGATTCTGCCGATTTCGGCAAAACGATAGTTAGCACGCCTTTTTTGAATGACGCGTCTACTTTCTCCTCGTCTATCTCTAGAGCAAGCGGAATTACTCGTTGAAATGAACCGAAGCTGCGTTCAACATAGCGTCGGTCATTGTCGCCGATCTCTTCGTGCTCCTCGCGCTTCTGACCTTTGATCACCAGGTGGTCGTTGGTAAGCGTTATGTCGATATCTTTTTCATCAATGCCGGGTAGCTCAGCTTTGACGAGTAGTTTGTCCTCCTTTTCCGTTACGTCAATGCTCGGAGAAAATACAGTCGCAGCAGCTCCGCGCTTACTGAACGGTTCCATCGAAAAACCGCTGAACACATCATTGAACAAACGATTCATTTCGTTCTGCAAAGAAAAGAAGGGTGCCAATTCGGTCTTCTGTCCGCGGCTTTGGGAATGCCAAGGTGCTAAATCTTTGAATGACATAGTGAATGCTCCTAAAATTAGTGAAAACACTAAACGCTTTTCATGTCCGTACGCTTTATTTGTAATCACGATTTTTGCGAAAGCAAGCACGCCTCAGAAAAATAAGTTTAGCGCGAAGTTCAAGTATTGTTAAAAAATTCAGCGTAAGTTTTTCGGCTATTTGGTATAGGTAATTCGTGAGCGACGAACCGAAAAATTCGAGTCAGCAAGACTTTGTCCGTAAGTTAATTTACTTAGGCTGGGTCTGCTTGGCTTGTTCGTCTTTCTCACTTTATCAGAGTGTAGATCTAGTGATTTCAGAAGAGGCAGGTAGTGAGGTCGGCATAGTTCTATGGATGATGCTGGCCAGACTGTCGGGGATTTGCGGATTTGCGATTGGTGCGGTGGCGATATTTAACGATCGCTGGACTCCAGGAGTTTTGCTAATCGTCGGCTCTGTTTCGCTACCGTTCGCTTCGCTATGCTACCACGGCCACATTTAGTGCTGGTGATGAGCATGGTGTGCGTGCCCAGCACCCGGCAGCAAGTCTAAATGACTGAACAAAGATGCGGCACCGGCAATGATAAACAGCACGGCGGTCAGCCTCGGAGCAAACTGCCGACCTTTTGATCCAAGAACATTTAAGATGCCCCCTAAGGTCGCCATGACGGGCAGTGTGCCGGTCCAAAACACGATCATCACTAGCGTCCCTTCAAACGGGCTCGCAGTTGCAGCGGCCAAGGCTGCAAAAGCGTAAAGCCATCCGCAGGGAAGGAAAGTTGAGACTGCTCCAATTGTAAACGCATTCAAGGTCCAGTTGCGCTCGCGATCATTTGTCAGCAGCCTTCGATGGATGGGAGAAAATAGCTTAGTCCAGATGGAGCCTGAAAATGTTCCGATTGGTTTGCGGCCGATAAGTCCACTGACTCCCCAGTAAATCAGGAGTATGCCGGTAACAGCGGCGGCCACCCGTTGAAATCCTACTAGCTGCCCGGCGATGTCGAGCGAACTGCCTGCTAAACCCGCAGTTGCTCCAAGAATGGAGTAGGTCAGTAGGCGGCCCAGATTGTAAGCAATATGAGAAGAAACTGAACTATTAGTTTTACTTGCGTAAAGACCAACGAACCCGCCGCACATCCCCGCACAGTGGGGGCTCCCTAGAAGACTTGCAATGAACACTGCGATAAGTGAAATTGGCTGCATTGATCCCCTACTGTAACTAGATTGCTCGATGAGTAGCACAGCTTCTACGGCTCTCCAAGAAAACCCGGCTCCGGCTTGCGAACACTGCGGTTTGCGGGTTCCAAGCTCCCGCATCAATTGCAAAGCGGAAAAGCAGTTTTGCTGCGGGGGCTGTGAGTATGTTTACGGTATTATCAACGGTCTAGGTCTAGCCCAGTTTTATTCGATTAAGCAGCAAACAGGTGCGGGGACAAGTGAACCCGCTGCGCCGCGAGTAAGCGAGTTTGCTCACTTTGCCGATCCTGCTTTTGCGGAGCGCTACGTTGTTAATCTGTCAGACAGCGTGGCTGAAATAAAATTTTCCTTAGATAGTATTTATTGTGCTGCGTGTGTATGGCTAGTTGAAAAACTGCCAAATGTTCTTCCGGGAGTGCGTGAAGCGCGCGTTGATTTCGGGCGTAAGAACGTAAAAATTGTATTTGATCGCAAGCGGGTCGAGCTTCCTAAAATTGCTCAAACTCTAAATTCGTTCGGCTACTGTCCCCGGCCGTATGTTCCTGCTCAACGTCTTGGTGCGGCCGAAGCTGAAAATAAGCAGTCTCTGCTTAGGCTCGGAGTTGCGGGTGTCTGCGCGGGCAATTCCATGATGATAGCGGTCTCTTTATATCAAGGCTACTTCAGCGGAATGGAGCAGAAGTATCAAAGCTTTATGCAGTGGATTAGTTTGTTAGTTTCGCTGCCGGTAGTCTTTTACAGTGCGGTGCCGTTTTATCGCCGCGCTTTAGGAGGCCTTCGCGTCCGCAGCCTACATATCGACCTGCCGATTTCGCTGGGAGTAGTTTTGGGGTTCTCCGCAAGCTTCGTCAACACACTCTTGGGCAACTCCCATGTTTATTACGACTCAATCTGCATGCTGGTATTTTTGCTGCTGCTTGGACGGCGGCTGCAGCAGCGTGGACTAGATCAGGTGATGGATGCGCGGAGTTTGATGTATTCGCTTTCTCCGTCCGCAGCCCGTCGCGTCAGCGATGGTGTTGAAGAAGAAGTTTATGTGGAGACGCTCGCTCCAGGTGACCTTGTGGCTGTAGACGCCGGCGAAGTGCTGCCGGCCGACGGGACTCTCTATGAGGGAGCGACAAGTCTGAACCTATCGATTTTGACGGGTGAGTCTCAACCTCGCAAAGTGAATGTCGGCGATGAGGTCTTCGCAGGCACAACGAATTTAGGATCTAAAATAATAGTGCAAGTGAATGCCGCACATGACGATTCGCGCATCGGTCGGCTACTTGCTGTGGTCGAGCAGGCAAGCAGCCACAAATCCAAATTAACTGAAATAACGGATCGAGTTGGAGCGTACTTTGTTGCAGCTGTGCTGCTGCTTGGAGCGGCTACATTTGTCTACTGGACGTTGAAATCCGGGGCGCTGACGGCGATGGACCGAACACTTGCCCTGCTGATAGTTACTTGCCCCTGTGCGCTCGGTCTCGCTGCACCTTTAAGTTTAAGTGCCGGTATTCATCGCGCGGCAAGCCGGGGGATTTTAATTAAAGGCTCTGACGTTATCGAGCGGCTCAGTCGAGTCCGCACGTTTTTCTTTGATAAGACAGGGACGTTAACTTATGGATCTGCCCAAGTGACTAGTTTTTACTTCGACGATGCTCTGGTCGATGAAGTGCAAGTATTGCGTATTGCCGAGATTTTAGAGCGAGTCTCTCAGCATCCGGCCGGTAGGGCGATTCGTGGTTTTGCTGCCGAAAAATTGAGTGGAGACTTGGATGGGCGCTCTTTTGATTCGGTTCTTGAAATTCCCGGCAAAGGAGTCGAAGCGCGCTCCAACGAGATCGCAACACGTATTGGTTCGTCTACGTGGCTTAACGACAGTCTGAAGAGGTCTAAACTTGAGCTGCGAGACAAGGTGCAACAAATGCTAGGCGATGGTGAAAGTCCGGTGTTGTTGGAAGTGGGTGACAGGGTCGTCGGGGTCTTTTCGATCGGTGACGCGCTGCGTGAGGATTCGCCAAAGGTTTTGCAACACCTTGCTAAAAAGGGCTACTGCCTAGAAATTCTCTCAGGTGACGTAAAGGAGGTAGTTGCTCAAGTAGCTAACGACCTGGACCTGCCCCTAGAGCGCGCTCACGGAGAGCTCTCGCCTGAAAGCAAATATGAGATTGTCTCCGCAGTTCAGCGCAGCTTCCCCTGTGCAATGATCGGTGACGGAGTTAACGATGCAGCCGCGCTCGGTGCTGCTGAAGTTGGGATAGGAATGTCCTCCGGTGCGGAGGCCTGTCTTCGCTCAGCCGATGTTTACATAGCCAAGAATGGCCTGTCGGCCTTGCTTACTTTAATTGAGGGTGCTGCGCAGACAATGGCAGTAGTTCGCAGGAATATCGCGGTTTCTCTTGTTTACAATGTTCTCGGCGCAACTGGTGCTATTATGGGTTATGTCAGCCCGCTTGTTGCTGCTGTATTGATGCCGTTGAGCTCGCTAAGCGTAGTGCTCAGCACCGTGTTCTCTCGCGCTTTTACTAGAGAAATACAATAGTGGATATCGTCTTCGTATTACTGCCGTTTGCTCTGCTCTTTGCTGGTGTTGGAGCCGGCGCGTACATTTGGGCCGTTAAGCGCGGACAGTTCGACGATCTTGAAACACCTCCGCTGCGCATCTTGAGTGACGACGAGGAGTCGAAATCATAGTTGTCATTTTCTCCGTTCTGAATTATTTCGAAGCCGACAAAGATTCCCGAATAGTTTAATGAATTATTGGACTATTCGGGGTGGTGATCGTTGTCGTAGTACTTTATTTTGATAGCGCTACGGGTCAGCGCGTAGTCTTTCCGGCAAAGCACTTTAGATAAGAGAAGAACTATGACAGCTCAGGACAATACCGAAACTGTTAGATACGACGACGACATAGTTCGCAAATTCGTCTTAGCGACAGTGCTCTGGGGCTTGGTAGGAATGCTGGTTGGCGTCATTATCGCGCTGCAGCTTGCGCATTGGCCGCTCAACTTCGGAATCCCCTGGCTGACTTTTGGTCGACTCCGACCGCTGCATACCAACGCCGTTATTTTTGCGTTCGCGGGCAATACGATCTTTGCAGGTATCTACTATTCCCATCAGCGCCTGATGAAAGCGCGAATGTTTAGCGATCTCTTAAGCAAGATTCATTTTTGGGGCTGGCAGTTAATCATTGTTTCAGCGGCGATCACGCTCCCTCTCGGCATCACTGTATCAAAGGAATACGCCGAACTTGAGTGGCCAATTGACATAGCGATCACTCTTATTTGGGTTGTCTTTGCGATAAACTTCTTTGGCACTCTTGTTAAACGTAGGGAGCGTCACATTTATGTTGCCGTGTGGTTTTATATGGCCACGATTATTACGGTAGCGATGCTGCACATCGTAAACTCACTGGCACTTCCGGTTTCGCCTTGGAAGAGCTACTCGGTTTTTGCCGGCGTTCAGGATGGGCTTGTGCAGTGGTGGTATGGACACAATGCAGTTGCATTTTTCCTGACCACACCTTTCTTAGGGCTGATGTACTACTTCATGCCCAAGGCGGCGGAGCGACCTGTTTACTCGTACCGGTTATCAATTATTCACTTTTGGTCGCTAGTTTTTATTTATATTTGGTCTGGTCCTCACCACCTGCTCTACACCTCACTGCCTGAATGGGCCCAGACAGTTGGAGTGGTGTTTTCGGTTGCGCTGATTGCTCCGTCCTGGGGTGGAATGATTAACGGACTGCTTACCCTGCGCGGAGCGTGGGATAAGCTTAGAACTGACCCTGTGTTGAAGTTTTTCGTGGTTGGAGTCACCTTCTACGGGATGTCGACCTTTGAAGGACCAATGATGTCGATTAAGGCGATCAATGGTCTGACGCACTTCACTGATTACGTCATCGGACATGTGCACGGCGGCGCGCTGGGCTGGAACGGCTTCTTGGCCTTCGGAATGATTTATTACCTAATGCCCAAACTTTGGGGCGTCCCAGTTTACAGCAAACGTTTGATGATGACGCACTTCTGGACAGCGACCATCGGTATAGTTCTGTACATTACTTCGATGTGGACCGCGGGTATTACCCAAGGACTCATGTGGCGTGCGTTTACGGAAGACGGCCTGCTCAAGTATCCAGAGTTCATCGAAACCGTTGTAAGGCTAATACCGTTCTACTGGGTGCGCGTTCTAGGCGGAGTGTTGTACCTGCTGGGAATGATCCTAATGGTTTACAACGTCGTGCAAACTGTTAAGGCATCCAAGGCGCAGGGCGTTGATTTGAGCGACCCAAGTTTTCAGGTCCGTCCGCTTTCAGCCGATCCCGAGGATTATCATCACAGCCCAAATCCTTGGCACCGCAAATTGGAAGGGCGTCCGGTAACTTTTGCGCTGTTTGTTTTTCTCGCGGTGATTATCGGCGGGCCTGTCACATACATTCCTTTGGTAGCGGTTCGCAGCAATATTCCGACGATTGCGTCTGTGAAGCCGTACACACCGCTGGAACTGGAGGGTCGAGATATCTATGTGCGGGAAGGCTGTTATACCTGTCACTCGCAGATGGTTCGTCCATTCAGAGACGAGGTCGTGCGCTACGGCGAATATTCCAAAGCGGGTGAATTTGTTTACGACCGACCATTTCAATTTGGTTCAAAACGCACCGGGCCGGATCTGCATCGCGTCGGCGGCAAGTACAACAACTTCTGGCACTATCGCCACATGCTAGACCCGCGATCCACGACGCCGGATTCAATCATGCCCAGCTACTCCTGGCTTTACGACGATGATTTAGACACCTCGTTGACCAAGAAGAAAATCAAGGCGTTTAAGACGATGGGCGCTCCCTATAGCGAGGAAGAAGTTAATGAAGCAAATGCACTGCTCGATGCGCAGGCGAAAAAGGTAACGGACCAGCTCGTGGAGGAGGGAGTGCAAGCACCGCCCGGGCTGCAGAAGAAGGAAATTATTGCGTTAATTGCATATCTTCAGCGGCTCGGCACTGACATCAAGGTAGCCGCGAAGTAAAGGAGCGTCATGTCGTATCTGGTTCCGCAATTTGAATCGCTTCCGTTTTGGCCGACGGTGTCAGGAGCAGTTTTTTTTGCGCTGTTCGCGGGTATTGTTTGGTGGATTTATCGTGGTGACAGGAAGAGCGTTTACCAGGCCGTCGAAAAGCTGCCGTTGGACGATTGAGTGATAAAGAGGAGAGACCTAAATGGCTGAAAGAGATGAGCTGCTCGATCACAACTATGACGGTATCCAGGAATACGACAACGATTTGCCTAAATGGTGGATTTGGCTGTTTGTGCTGACGCTCATGTACGGTGCGGGGTACATAGTCTACCGTCACGGCTCTGCTGGAATGGACCAGGAGTCGCTCTTAGCGCGCGAAATGGAGAAGCATGAGGCGCTGCGTGCAGAGATTGAGAGCAAACAGAAGCCAGAAGCGGTCGGCGCAGATGCCCTGCTAGCGCTTGTTAGTGATGCTTCAGCGGTAGAGCGCGGTAAGGCGGTCTTTGCTGCAAAATGTGCGGTGTGTCACGGGGCTCAGGCTCAAGGGCTAGTTGGGCCGAACCTTACTGACGACTACTGGCTGCACGGCGGCGCTATTACTGATGTCCACTCAGTTGTAGTGAACGGTGTTGTCGAAAAGGGTATGCAGTCCTGGAAAGGGTTTATCAGCGATCAGGAAATCGGCGAAGTCGTCGCGTTTATTTGGACCCTTCACGGAAGTAACCCGCCCGATCCGAAAAAACCGCAGGGCGATCTGGTCCCCCGCTCCGAATCGTAGTCTAATCTGGGCATGTCTGGAGACTTTCGCGAAACCTTATATACAGTTGACGCGCAAGGCCGCCGGAAGTGGGTATACTCCGAGTTTGTTCCCGGTCGTTTTACCATTCCCCGCGGCTTAGTGGCGTACTCTTTGATGTTGATTTACCTCGTGATGCCGTGGATTACGATCGGTGGCAAGCAAGGTGTGCATCTGGATATCTTTAATCGCCGCTTTGTCTTCTTTGGCGCCGAATTTTGGGCCACCGATTCCTACTTTCTGTTCCTAATTCTTGTCAGCATGGCATTTTCGCTATTCTTCTTTACGGCGTTGTTCGGTCGATTATGGTGCGGCTGGGCCTGCCCTGAGACGGTGTTTTTGGAGTTCATGTTTCGGCCGATTGAGCGGCTGATTGAAGGTAGTGCGGCACAACGCAGGCGTTTAGATCAGCAGCCGTGGAATCTCGAAAAGATCGTAAAAAAGCTGCTTAAGCACAGCATCAGCGCTTTTTTTGCCTGGATAATTGCAACGACAGCACTGGCGTACTTCATTGGGCGGGACCCGCTAATTGAGATGATTAGCGACTGGCCCTACAAAAACCCAGTCCCGTTCGCGATGACAGTTGCCATGATGGGGTTGATGGCTTTCCAGTTCGGCTGGTTTCGCGAGCAGTTTTGTACAGTTCTTTGTCCTTATGCTCGTTTCCAATCTGTGCTGATGGACTCGAATTCTATTGTGGTTGGTTACGATGTTGTGCGCGGGGAGCCGCGGGGCAAGGTTCGCAAGCGAGAGGATGGCGAGTCTACGGGAGACTGCGTTGATTGCGGACTGTGCGTTAGGGTGTGCCCGACAGGTATCGACATTCGAAATGGACTTCAGCTTGAGTGCGTAGCCTGCACGGCCTGTGCTGATGCATGCGATTCGATCATGGAAAAGGTCGGCCGCCCAAAAGGTCTAGTCCGTTATGACACAGAGGATCGCTTACTCGGTCGCAGCTTGACGAGAAAGCTATTAAGACCGCGGCCGATTGTGTACGGCGTACTGTTGACGATTTGCTTAAGTACCTTTGCATATCTACTCTCGGTTCGGCAGGAATCGGAATTTCAGGTGCTGCGCGGCGCCTTGGATGAACCGTTTACCGTGCTTGATGATGGACGGGTGTCGAACCACCTGCATGTTCGAGTTACCAACAAATCTTCATCACCTGCAGAGTATACTTTTTCGGTAACGCCTAAAGATATCGAGCTGATCACGCCCTTGGTTCCATTCAGCCTCCACGCCGGCCAGATCAGCACAACTCCTATATTTCTTAACTTCGACCCAAAAATTCTAGTCGACGGTAAATATACTGCCGAAGTGAATATCGCAGGCGGTGCAGGTTATAGTGACAAACAGACAATCACCTTGTTGGGGCCGGGCAAATGACAGAACGTGGCGCATTTAATTGGCCGATCGCGATTTTTTCTTTTTTTGCGATGGTCTTCGCAGCAAACGGAATTCTGGTTTACTTTGCCGTCAATAATCCGCACCAGCTCGCTGAGGAGCAGCCTTATCAGAAAGGGCTCGAGCACCAAGCAGTTATTGATCAAGAGCAGGCCGTGCAGGATTTAGGCTTGAGCTCAACGATTACTTTCGTTCCGACCCAGGGCGGTCGACTTGCAGTGGTAAAAATTTCTAGGAATCAAACCGAGCCTGTCGCCGTCGAGAATGCGGTGCTGGAAATGAAGTCGCCTGTGGACGGCAGCTCGGACGAACGGGCAGTCATGTCGTCATCTGCGGACAGCGACGAGCTGACTGCGATGATGCGTCTCCCACGAAAAGGCCTCTGGTTGGCCGCCTTGTCATTTAAATATGAGGGCAAACAGCTCCTGATTCGTCGGCGAGTATTTCTTGATAATTAGGCAGCAAGCCTTAAGTTCCAGCCGTTGCAGGCAAAATAATCCGATCCCGAAGTGAACTAAGTCAGACTTCGCCAGTCTAAGCATTTAGAACCCAAGCTTGCCGGAGATGTTTCTGATGAAGCAAATTTACCTATTGTTGATTCTTCTTATTGCTGCTTCGCCGGCAGAAGCAATGGTTAAGTACTATCAAGGCTACAATTTTGAAGCCTTTGTTGAATGTACTTCCGGGCGTCGTCCCATTTGGAATTGGAAAAAAAGCTACCACGATGCTGCGCTAGATGTGCGGGAAGGTGAAGAATATTCAATATATGTTCGCAATCCGCTTCCAGTGCGAGTTGCGGTAGTTGTTACTGTCGATGGGCTTAATACGATCGACGGAGAAAAGACGCACTCAGATCGCGGATCGAAGTGGATGATCCAGCCATATAGCACAATAAAAATTGATGGTTGGCAGACGGGCGACTCAACCCAGCGCAAGTTCGTCTTTACCAGACCACAATTCTCTTATGCGCGCTGGCGAGAAGACCGAGATGGTCGAAATTACACGGATAAGCTTGGTGAAATAAAAATTGCCTACTTTTGGAATAGCAATGAGCTGCGTGATGCACTTAGCTGGCGTAGGCAATACTGGAACTACGAAAAACGGTCCCCTTATGCCTCGGGCATTGAGGGAAGTGCCGATTCTGCGATGGGCGCGCCAGAATACTATGGAGGCCGTGCCGGCACTGGAATGGGACGCTATGATCACAATCCGGTAAGGATGGTCGACTTTCATTACGATACCGGCATGTACTCGGAATATAGTGCCTTGAAAATCACTTACCACTTTAGCTCAATTGCCTACGACTATCCGCACTATCTTGAGCCGGTACCTGTGCCGATGCCACAAAGACGCTACGCGCCTGAAATGCCCTGATAAACAAGATTAAGCCGCAGTCTAGCAGTTAAGATTCTTGCCGTTTTCGTGCTCGTGGATTATTTGAATCACCTCGTCCGTGGAGTCGGTTAAGTGTAGAAGCTTTAAATCGCACTCGGAGATAGTCTTTTCCGCGAGCAAGGATTTCTGAATAAACTCAGTCAGATGGTTCCAGTATTGCTGCCCCATTCCAATTACGGGGAATCGTTCAATTTTGCCAGTTTGCATTAGATTAAAGGTCTCAAAGACTTCATCCAGCGTGCCGAACCCCCCGGGCAAAACGACGAAGGCACTGGAGTATTTGAGCAGAATTAGTTTGCGAATGAAGAAGTGGTCGAATTCGATAAATTGATCAAGGTATGCATTTGGCTTTTGTTCGCGTGGTAGTTCAATGTTGCAGCCCAAGCTAAGTCCACCCGCTTCTCTGGCACCGCGATTGGCGGCCTCCATAACGCCCGGCCCGCCGCCGGTCATCACAGCATATCCTGCTGAGGCCAATGCGCCGCCGATGCGCTGAGCCATCTGGTAGTAGGGATGATCTTCCTTGAAGCGCGCTGAGCCAAACACAGTTACGCAAGGCTTGTCGATTTCAAACGCTTCGAACCCTTGCAGCAGCTCGAGAAAAATTCGCACGGCACTTTCTACGTCAGCGCTTCGCTCACGTCTTCCAGCTAGAAGCTTCTTTTCTACATCGCGAGCTTTTTCGAAGAATGCTGCACCGCCCGAACCGGCGCGCGTAAATTCACTTTTAGGATTAGTCTCGTCTTTCATCTTCATCTCCGAACGACCAAATTGATTTATTTATATGGGTAATGGCAGGGGCCGTCCAGCCGAAAGCGGGCTGAGTTGAGGAGAAATGGCTTACAAATTAGAGACTTACATTGCCCACCAAAATTAGCAAGTTTTCCTAGGATGACGTATAATCCCCGGGTCGGAGTTTTGAAAGCTTATTTCATTACTGGTCGGGATGCTGGTTCGCATTGCGCGAGCCGAATGCTCTTTTGGCATTTCGATCAGGGAGGCGGGCGGCTGCTGCATCTCGAAAACTGCGCTTGGCGGTATTTGGGGTGCTGGAGCGGCAAAGGGTTAACTCTGCTTTTTGTATGGGCAGACTCCGAGTTCAGTGCTCCGTAAATATGTTTTGCGGAGAATCAAATGTTAAAGAATTTACCTTGGCTGGAAAGCCTGCTGCGGCGAATTTTAAGCCGGTGTGCGTCTCCTAGGGTTAGACTGGATGAATGTCTACGAAGCGTATTCGTGGGCGGCTACGATCATTTTGTTCGAGTTACAGTTGAGCATGCCTTGGAACGGCTTGCGCAAACTTTCCCTGCGAGAATTCCTCAAGCAGCAGTCGAAGAGGCAAAACGTCAGCTTAACAAAGACGGGTTGAATCTATCGGAGCGGGTTTTCGTGGCTGGACTGTTCGCGAGAACAGGCGGCGGCAGGGCGAGCGACTACTTTCTGCTGCTGCATACGTTTGCGGCGTATAGAGCTGAAGCTGCGCACTATATCCTTTCTGAGCCGGCTGCGTTTGATGAAAAAATATTACGCAGGCTCTGGCGGTTCAAACTCCCAGTAAATGCTGAGGGTAGGACCGAGGAATGCACGTTGGTGGTAGGGGGGGAGACGCCGTTTAGCGAGCTGGTGTGTGCGAGGCTTGCTGAGTATCTTCCGTTCCGGGTTCGCTGTGGCAGACAGAGTCGTGAGGAGTCGCTTAACATGCTTTCAGTTACTCTTTCGGAGGATGACTCGTGCTTTCGTTAGGGCGAGTTCAGCGGCTGCGGGTTCTTTGGCGCTTTTGGTTAATTAAGCTGCTTCAGTGCCCGCATTTTATTATAGTTTTGCTCTTGTTATTTCTTTAAAGTACTGCGATACGATGGCCTCCCTAAATGGAGCTTCCAGGCAATGAAACAGCACCAAAGCAGATCTGATATTAGAAACATCGCGATTATCGCGCACGTTGACCACGGCAAGACGACCCTAGTCGATGCCCTGCTTAAGCAGAGTGGCTCCTTTCGAGACGGCAAGCACGTTGAAGATCGGGTGATGGACAGCATGGATCTTGAACGTGAGCGCGGAATTACTATTTCGGCCAAGAACTGCTCGGTTTACTACCAGGATACGAAAATTAATATTCTCGATACTCCGGGTCACGCTGATTTCGGCGGTGAAGTTGAACGAGCGCTGCAAATGGTTGATGGCGTAGTGCTGCTGGTAGATGCCGCAGAAGGGCCGCTGCCTCAAACTAGATTTGTGCTTGGTAAAGCCCTTCAGGCCAACCTCGCAACGATCGTGCTGATAAATAAAATCGATCGAAAGGATGCCCGACCGCAGGAAGTCTTAAGCGAAGTGTATGACTTGTTTATCGACTTGGATGCCAACGATGAGCAAATCGAATTTCCGGTGTTGTACGCGGTTGGCCGCGACGGAGTTGCTTCAGAAACGCTTGAGCAAATGGGCACAGATCTTAAGCCGCTGTTCGATGCGATTGTGCGGCACATGCCTGCACCCGAGTACGATCCGGAAGCTTCTTTTCAGATGCTGGTATCAAACTTGGGTTATTCCGATTTTATGGGTCGGCTGGCCATTGGCAAAGTCGTAAACGGTTCAGTCAAGAAGAGCGACAGTTTAGTGGCAATTCATCACGACGGTCGCACTAGCGCAGTGAGGGCTTCCTCGCTCCAAGTGTACCGAGGTGTGCAATTCGAGCCAGTTGATCGAATTGACGCTGGTGAAATTGCAATCATTTCAGGCGCTGAAAGTATCGAGATTGGAGACACGATCTGCAATAAAGAAGCGCCAAGGGCATTAAGGCGCGTGTCAGTAGACGAGCCGACGATATCTATGCGTTTTTCGGTCAACAATTCGCCGTTTTCGGGTCTTGAAGGTCAATACGTTCAATCAACTCGTATCGGCGAGCGTTTGAAAAAAGAAACGCTGATGAACGTTGCGCTGCGAGTTATTGAAAACGATGACAGCGAAAGCTTCACGGTTGAAGGGCGCGGCGAGTTCCAAATGGCAATTCTGCTAGAGAGCATGCGGCGTGAGGGCTTTGAACTTTCGGTCGGCCGACCGCAGATCATTTTTAAGGAAAAGAACGGGGAGAAGCACGAGCCGATTGAGCATGTCTTCATCGACTGCGCTGAGGAATACACGGGCGTTGTTACTGAGAAGCTCGCACTGCGCAAAGGTAAGATGATAAATCTCGTGAATCATGGCAGCGGCCGGGTTCGGCTGGAGTTTTCGATTCCGTCGCGCGGTTTAATTGGCTACCGCACAGAGTTTTTAACTGATACGCGCGGCACTGGTTTGATGAATGCGATTCTTGATGGATACGAACTTTTCCGTGGAGAAATCGATTCACGTTCGACAGGTTCTCTTGTTGCTGATCGACGTGGGCAAACTGTTGCATACGCGCTGTTTCATTTAGAGCCTCGCGGTGAAATGCTGGTGGGACCCGGTGTTGATGTGTACGAAGGCATGATTGTCGGCGAACACAACCGTGACAACGACCTTAACGTAAATGTTTGCAAGGGCAAGAAGCTCACCAACGTTCGCGCCTCAGGTAAGGACGACGCAATTACTCTTCGACCAGTAACACCGCTTACACTTGAGCGGGCGATTGAGTTCATTAAAGACGACGAGCTCGTCGAAATTACTCCAAAAAATATCAGACTTCGAAAGCGGATTCTGGCAGCTAATATGCGCTAGCACCGCGGCGTGCAAATTGTGGTTGGAGACCCGTGCATTCAAAATCCTTTGAGGGATTGCGAGTGCACAAGTCTCCGACCATCAGGCATGTTTGCCTAGAAGAACGGGAGCCAGTCCCAGAGATCAGACAGGGTGAAGCCTTCCTCGGTGTCGGCCTGAGCTCGCGTGAGATCCGCGAAAGCTTCAGCCTGGTCCGCGTGAGCGTCCGCCTGTCTCGCGTCAGCCCGCATACGGTCGTACACGGGATCGTCGGCGAAGACCCCAGCGAACCATCCGAAGGGCAGAGCACGTTGTGCGCGCTGGGCGTCGACTTCGGCCTGGGCAGCGGCGCTCGTGGCAGCGGCGATTCGGGTCAGCACTTCAGCGTCGCTGGAGATGAGCTGTTCCGTTCGCAATCGCATACCGTCGGCAGCCTGCTGCTTGTAGCCAACGAACTCGACGATCTTCGCCTGGTTTGCACTGTACTCAGCCAACAACTTCTGGGCTTCGTCCGGAGCGGTGCTGGGCTCATCGAGCTTCAGCTTGATGCTGCGGTTGCGCTCGTCGAGAGTCGCAATCGCATCCGCCGCACGGTCGATGCCCTCACGGTAGTTGGCGAGGACCTGCTCCTTCGTTTCCTCGAGCAGCTCGTCCGCTTCGTTCTGGGTCAGATGGCCGTAGGTGTCCATCGTCGGCAGATTCAGCGCACAGGCCGGCGAGAGGAAGAGGAGGAGTAATGGAACGATGATGCGTGACATTGTCGAAGTTCTCCAAAGGAGAGTGGGGTTGTTCTAAGTTGTGCACATGGAAGTGTGCCCGCCTGAAGCCGCACTGGGCCTCAAGCGAACACGCTTCCCGCTATCCAGAAATCCACAAGTAATCAGTAGGTTATGGAACCCTAGTCAGCACGGGTCTACCCATGAGAAATTGACAAGAATCGTCAAGATAGCAGCTGGCGAGAACTTAGTCTATCCGGGGCCTGCCCCGACTTTTGCACTCTAATATATTGAGGAATATATTCCCGAAATGATTAAGAAACAGCACAGCTTCGCCCGGTTTGCCTACTTCACTCTTGGGCTGACCCTGCTTGTAATCCTCTGGGGGGCGTTCGTGCGCCTCAGCGGCTCAGGTGATGGCTGTGGAGCTAGCTGGCCGCTTTGCCAAGGCGTTCTCGTGCCGAGATCACCCACCTCGGAAATGGCAATCGAGTTTCTCCACCGCATGAGTTCAGGTCTCGCGTTCCTGATGGTCGTAGTATTGCTCGTTTGGAGTCGAAAGCTATACCGCCGGGGAGCAGCTGTTCGCCGATTCGCAGCATGGTCTCTGGTGTTTATGATTTCGGAGTCGCTGATCGGTGCTGCGCTTGTGATGTTTGAATGGGTTGATCAGAGCACTGCACCTGGCAGAGTCGGCATACTCGTGCTGCATCAAGTGAATACATTCTTGTTGATAAGTTCTATTTTGTTGACCGCTAGGTCTGCGACTAGAGACTGGCTGCTCGACCGCAGTGCAGCACGACAGCACTTTCGCAAACTGTTGGCTGGCTACAGCTTGCTTTGCTTGACTGCCGTTTTTGGAGTTGTCGCTGCGCTGGGCAGCATGCTCTATCCTGCGCCTACTTTGCTCGAAGGTGTGCAGATGGATTTTATTGCGGCTTCCCCGATGGTAGTCAGAATTAGAATCTTACATCCTTTGGTAGCAGTTACGACGGCTGCTTTTTTATGGTGGTTGGTTGTATCGTTGTCGTCCGCAAAGCGTGATGAATACGCCGGGCCTGCCGGCATGCTGCTCGGAGTGCTGTTGTTTCAATTAATGATTGGATTTGCTGCTTGGCTCGCGCACGGCCCGGTGGTACCAAAACTAGTGCACTTGTTGTTAGCGGATCTTGCGGTGATTGCTTTTACTGCGTTTGCTGCAGATATGCTTACTAAAGAGAAGATGCCTGCCGAATCGACTGAACCGCAAAATGTCAGGCTAGCGGTTTCTCAGTCTTGAACTAAGAGTCTTCTTCTTCGCTGGATCCAAGAGTTCCGCGTTCGTCGGCTTTGAGCCAGCCTAGCTTTTTAAAGAAGAGCAGCATTCCGCCTGCAACCAGCACAATCATTACCCAAAATAGCGGGTAGGACCATTTGTAGTGCAGCTCGGGCATGTGTTCGAAATTCATGCCGTATATGCCGGCTAAAAACGAAAGTGGAATGAAGATCGTCGCGATGATCGTAAGTACCTTCATCACTTCGTTCATCTTGTTGCTGAGCCCAGACAAGTATACGTCCATCAGGCCGCTGCAGATTTCGCGGTAAGTTTCGAGAACATCAATGACCTGAGCGCAGTGGTCATAGCAGTCGCGAAGATAGGGCGTGGTCGATTCTTTGAAGATGACTCCCTGATCTCTAATCATTGAGCTAAGAACTTCCCGCTGTGGAAAGATCGACCTTCGAAGCACAAGCAGTTCCCGGCGGACACAGTAGATTGATTGTAGTGCCTCACTAGTCGGATGTTCGATGACTTTAGTTTCCAGCTCCTCTAAGTACTCACCGAGATCTTCAAGTACGGGATAGTAGGCGTCGATAACGGCGTCCATCAGGGCATACGCCAGATAGTCTGCGCCCGACTTGCGAATTGGTCCCTTGCCTTGGCGAATCCTGGTCCGCACTTGCTCTAGGACGTCTCCGTAACGCTCTTGAAAGCTGACGACATAGTTCTCGCCGACGAAGAGGCTGATTTGCTCGACCTCCACGCTCGGTACTTCAGGGGCTGTGATCATGCAGGTTATAATAAATACAGAGTTGTCGTATTCTTCTGCTTTCGGCCGCTGTGGAATGTTGATCACGTCTTCAAGGGCGAGAGGGTGGATATTGAAGATATCTCCAACCTTTCGCAAAACTTCGATGTCTCCTAGGCCCTGTATGTCTACCCAGGTGACTGATTTGCGATCGCGAATTTGCGCTAGTTTATCTAGTTCGTTGAACTTGATGTCGCACTCTTCGACGTTCTCCAAGCTGAAGTCGATGAGATGAATTCGAGGAGCAACTGCCTCCTCCATCTGGACAAGTGTTCCGGGTCTCGAACCAATTGGTGAGCGATGTTTTTTAAACATGCTGCGATGCTGCA
>JAGRAN010000073.1:6670-7671 GCA_020434585.1 Bdellovibrionales bacterium | reverse complement strand
GAGAAGCATCGAGAACAGGAACAAATTTAAGTAAGCAAAGAAGCGCGGCCGCTCCGGATCGTGATCCATATAACCGATTGCATATAGATGGATCAGCGAACCAACCCCGGTAATAATCAGAGTCATTACCGCAGAGAGGCGATCGAACAAGAACGAAAACTCGACCTTAAAGGGGAGCACCTCGAACCAGGTCCAGGCATGGGCAGAAATCACAGAGCCTTCGACTGCTGCAAGCGCCCGCCAAAGCTGAATCGTTAAAATGAAGGAACCGGCCGCGGCAAAAGTGGCGATCCAACCGGCCATGCGATGATGACGCTCATCCTTGCCGGAAATAACGTAGGTCAGCAGAGCGCCAACAAGGGGAAACATCGGAACTAAAAGTAAAGTCTTTTCCACCCTAGCCTCTTAGCGTTGCTGCGTCATTGGTTTCAATCGAGAGGTAGTTTCTAAACAACGTAATCACGATTGCCAGCCCTACCGCGACTTCCGCAGCGGCAACACTCATCACGAAAAATACGGCGATTTGACCGTCTAGTGTTTGAAACTTCATCGACAGAGCGACAAACGCGATGTTCACGGCGTTAAGCATTAACTCGACGCACATCAAAATGATGATCGTATTCTGGCGCACCAGCACCCCTAGAACCCCTAGCGCAAACAAGAGCGCGCTTAAGTAAAGATATCCCGTTACAGGGTCCATCCTAAGACTCCTTTTGCCTGACTGCCCGCAAGCCTCGCCCTTCAGCCAGCGGTTTGCGCTTTTCGTGCGCTACAAAGACGGCACCAACAATTGCTGCAAGCAGCAGCATCCCGGTAATTTCAAACGGCAAAACGTAACGGGTGAACAACACCTGGCCGATACCATGACCGCTACCGCCCGCCATCAGAGCGGCATCTCCCGCTCCATCAACAGCGACGCTGGCCACTCCGGTTTGCAGGGAGACGACTAACATTCCCACAAACAAGCCGATAACTGCGGCCGCCAAGACATTGCGCGGCTT
>JAGRAN010000073.1:0-6620 GCA_020434585.1 Bdellovibrionales bacterium | reverse complement strand
ATTACCAGGACCATAATTGCTCCGGCGTAAACCAGAACTTGAATTGCAGCTACGAAATGCGCACCCATCATCGCGTAATGTGCGGCTACAAAGAAAAGGGTCAGCACCAAACAAAGCGCGCTGTTTAGCGGATTGGCACAGCCGATGACTCCGAGCGAGCTGATGATGGTTAGAATACTGAGAATAATTGCAGCTATACTCATTTTAATAAAAACCCATCAGCACTAAGACCACAGTTGCAACTAGATTAAGCAGCGCAAACGGCAGCATGATTTTCCAGCAGAGATTCATTAACTGATCGTAGCGAAAGCGCGGCAGAGTCCAACGCAGCACAACCTGAACTACGCAGAGGAAGACCGTCTTAGCGCCAAAGACCGCTGTTCCGATTAAGGGAGCCCATTGAAAATTCCATTCCTTAAAGAACCCCGGAAGAATCCCACCCCAATCAGAGCTGATTTTCGTAATATCGATGTACGGAAGCTGCCAGCCTCCAAGGAAAAGTAAAGTGATGATTGCTGAGGCTACCGCAATTTCGGCAAACTCACCGAGCCAGAACAGCATGAACTTCATGCCGGAGTACTCGGTTAAGTAGCCAGCAACCAGTTCCGACTCACTTTCCGGCAAATCAAACGGTGCTCGCTTCGTCTCGGCCATCATCGAAATGAAGAACAGCACGAAGCCAAGGGGATTAAGAAAAATTCCCCAGTTTGGCAAGAAGCCAAGAAAGGTCCCTGACTGATATTTTACGATCTCTGCCAAATCGAGCGAGCTGTAAATTGCCAGAACTCCGACAATGCTGACCCCCATGGTAATCTCGTACGAAATCATCTGGGCGGACGCTCGTAAACCGCCAAACAGAGAAAACTTATTGCGTGACACCCATCCAGCAAGCACTACGCCATAAACCGCCAACGAACCCATCGCAAAAACGTACAGGATGCCTACGTTAAGCTGCGCAAGCTGCAGAGCGATTGTGCGCCCACCGATTTCTAAATCCGGGCCAAATGGCACAACTGCAAACGAAACCAACACCGGGAGCACCGCGAGAAACGGACCCATGCTATGCATGAACTGACTGGTTCCTCTTGGGACAAAGTCCTCTTTAAAGAGAGCTTTGACGGGGTCAGCGATCAAAGTGTTAATCACGCCAGCCAAGTCGAATCCTAAAATCGCCGCTCGGTTTGCGCCCTGTCTGTCCTGAATAAGAGCTGCTGCTTTGCGCTCGATCCAGATTGTAAGCGCCGCCATATGCAGCAGCGCTCCAAGGACCAGCGCAGCCTTCAGGATAACAATGCCGATGTCAGCCAGAAACTCCATAGTCTCTCCTAAACCGCCGCGGGGTCACTAGACCCGTCCTTCCCACCAGCTGCTTCTTCAAGCTCGATGCCGCTGTCACCGATGCGCACCAGCGTAGCTCCCGACAACGACTCCAAGCTGCCGGTCATCGCCCTAAACAAGCCCCGGTCATCCGTAACTTCCGCGGGAAGAATCTTCTTACCCAAGCCAGAAGCCAAATTCGCAAGCAGCATCCACTCCGGCTGAGTCCCGATCGGACCTTGGAGCAGCATCCGCAGGCGCTGCAGTCGAGCGTCTCTGTTGAGCATAACTCCGTTCTTCTCGTGCACTGTGCGGCCGGGCAATACCACAGAGCAAGCGGCAGCTACCGGGTCGCTCTCTGGATGGGACGCGCATAGTGCTAAACTTACAGAAGCACTTCGCAGTCCTTTAACTAGTGCTGCATCGCAATCCGCTTCAGCCACAGCCCCCTCTCCGACTAGCAAAATGCGCTTTGCACTTCCGCTGCTAATCTGCTTCAGCACTGACTCGTAATGACGTTCGACTGCTTCACGCCATGATTCTTCATTACCGCAAAGTCCGAACAGCTGTGCGGCCCGAGCGTTCGGAGCGTAATCCGGGCTGACGAGAATCTGCTCAAGCTTGCTCAGGTCTCTGCGTCTAAGCTGCATCGCAATATTGCCGCTAGCAGCGTCAAGGCCCATGACGTCCCTTGCAAACATCATGGCCACCCAGACTTCCTCTAGCGTGAGAAATGGTGAAAGCAACACGGCAGCCGGCTCCTCGCCGCCAAGCAGCGCTTTCGAGGAATTAACTGCTGACGTCCAGTCACTGTCCATTCCGGAAACGATTGGACCGACTACGCGATGCTTCGGCTGAAAACGATCAAAGCCATAGCGACCCTCGTCGCACATCCACTCTTTATTAACGTCTTCGTTCAGTCGGGCTTTGACTTGAACTATTTTGCCGTCGCGCACAGCGACCTTTGCGTTACAGCCGGTAGAACATCCAGTGCAGACGGTATTAACTTCTTGGGTGTACCAAATGCGCGTATTGAAACGCCAACGTCGATGAGTCAAGGCACCGACCGGACACAGATCCACAACAACGCCGGAGAAAGGATTATCCAGTTCCGCTCCGGGATGAATTCCAATAACGGACTTATCACCGCGATTAAAAACTCCGAACTCAGAAGTCTCAGTTACTTCTTCGCAGAACCTGACGCAGCGAGTGCAGACAATACAACGCTCTCCGTCATAAATTACTTCCGGACCGACCGGCTCGGCTTTAATCTTATTTACTTTGTTCTCAACGAACCTCGAAGCACGGCCGTTATACTCGTAGTAGTAATCCTGGAGTTTGCAGTGCCCAGCCTGGTCGCAGACCGTGCAGTCGAGCGGGTGATTGATCAGCAGAAATTCAAGTGTTGCACGCTGAGCTTCTGCTACGTCTTCAGAGACTTTTTGCGTTCGCACTACCATGCCGTCCGTTGCGCCCGTGTTGCAGGCGATGGTCAGCTTGGGCATCCCCTCGACCTGCACCTGGCACATCCGACAGTTGCCGGCAATTGAGAGGTTTGGGTGGTAGCAGTAGTGCGGGATTTCGACGCCGGCTTTACGTGCAACCTCAATCAGGTTAGTCCCCTTCGGAACCTGCACAGCTGTTCCGTCAACCGTTACCGTGACCAATTCCTTCGATTCAGACATGAGTATTTCCTATCTGCGAGACCAGCGCTGAGTCGATGCGCTCGTTAAACTCTTCGGGAAACTTTTTGTAAAAGCTTTGAACCGGTACCACCAAGGCATCGCCGAATGGGCAGATCGTGTGGCCGGCGATTTGCTTGGTTACGTCGCCAATGAGCGATAAGTCCGAGCTGGAGCCGCCGCCGTGGTAAATTCGACCGACGATTTTTTCAACCCAATGCGCACCCTCGCGGCATGGTGTGCATTGTCCGCAGGATTCGTGAGAGTAAAAATGCTGCAAATTGAGGCAGGCCTCAACCATATCGGTGGTCTCGTCCATCACGATAAAGCCTCCCGACCCAACAAAAGTGCCGGCTTCCATGCAGCTTTCGTAATCGAGAGTGACGCCTTCAAGTTCATCTGCACGCAGAACCGGCACAGAAGAGCCTCCGGTGATAACCGCTTTTAGCGCCTTATCCCCTCTCATGCCGCCGCATTCGTTATTAATGAAGTCGAGGATCGGATAACCCATGTTCACTTCGTAGACACCGGGCTTCTTAATATGACCGGAAGCGCTGAACAGTTTCGTTCCTGTCGACTTCTCTGTGCCGATCGAATTGTAGCTCGATGCACCGTTAAGCATAATCCAGGGCAGCGCAGCTAAAGTTTCAGTGTTGTTAACGACTGTTGGGCAGCCATAAAGTCCAACAACTGCGGGGAACGGCGGCTTGATTCTCGGCTGGCCCTTGTTGCCCTCCAGAGATTCAATTAGTCCTGTTTCCTCACCGCAAATGTAAGCTCCGGCGCCGCGGTGCACGACGATATCCAGATCGAACCCGGAGCCGAAAATATTCTTGCCGAGGTAGCCCTTTTCATAGGCCTGATCGACTGCCCGCTGCTGCATAAGCGCCGGGAAAGAATATTCGCCTCGAATGTAGGCGCAGCACCAATTCGCACCAAGCGCCCACGCAGCGATCATCATACCTTCAATAACCAGATGCGGGTCGCGCTCCATTAACAAGCGGTCTTTAAATGTTCCGGGTTCACTCTCGTCGGCGTTGTTTAGAAGGTAAATCGGTTTGCCGGTATTCTTCGGCACGAAACCCCACTTAACTCCAGTCGGGAATCCTGCACCACCGCGGCCGCGCAGCCCAGAGGCCTTAACTTCGGCCGTAACCTCAGCTGGATCCATTTTTAGTACTTTGCGAATCGCCTGATAGCCGCCGCGGCGCTCGTAAGCGTCGAGCTCGATCTGATCATCGTGGTGAACGTTCGCCGTTAAGATCTTCAAGTGTTTCATGCCGACCTAAGACTCCACTGGCGCCGTATAAAGGCGAGACTTGGGTTCACCGCTGAGCCCAGCTCCGAGGTCCTGACGGACTGTCGAATACCTCAAGTCGGGCTGTTCTTTTTCGATGCGATCCATCAATGCGTCCAGCGACTCCGGTGTTAAATTTTCAAAGAACACATCGTTGATCTGCACCATTGGAGCGGTACCGCAACTGCCAAGGCACTCAACTTCTTCAAAGCTCCAGACTCCGTCGTTGGTGACTTCATGCGCGCCGATCTTCAGGCGCTGTTTAATATGAGCAGTTAAGTCTTTGGCTCCGCAAATCATGCACGAAAGCGTGCGGCAAACCTGGATATGATATTTCCCGACGGGTTGCTTGTAATACATTGTGTAGAAGGTTGCGACTTGGATGACGTGTGCTAGTGGCAGCGACAGTCTGTCAGCGACCCAATGCACTGCAGCATCATTGATCCAGCCGAGCTCTTCCTGAGCGATATACAGCGCCGGCATTATCGCGGATTTAGAACGCGGATAACGAGACACCAGCTGCTTAAGCCGATCTTCCGCCGCAGCCGACAGCGTCGGAACAGTTCCGTTGCTTGACTTATGCTCCGTCATTCAATCCTCTCCTAACGTCCTCAGCGATCGCACTCGCCGCCGATCATGTTGTGCATCCCGAAAATCGGGACCACATCTGCAATCGTATGCCCTTCAATCAAAGGCCCCAAAATTCCCATCGAGATAAACGAAGGCGCCCTGACCCGCACCTTATACGGCGTACCTGTGCCGTCGGACACGACGTGGAAGCCAAGTTCGCCGGTTCCGCCTTCAACTGGGAAGTACACCTCTCCCTTCGGCGGAACGACTCCACGAAAAACAATCTCGAACTGGGCGATCATTCCCTCGATTGAGTCGTACACCTCGTCTTTCGGCGGCATGATGATCTTTGGATCGCGAACGTTAATCGGGCCGTCCGGCAGAGTTTTAATCACCTGCTCGATGATTGACATCGACTGGCCGATTTCATTGAAGCGGCAAAGGAAGCGATCGTAGTTGTCGCCCTTGGTGCCGACTGGAACTTCAAAAGTGTAGTTTTCGTAGCCGCTGTAGGGAAAGGCCTTGCGAACGTCATACGAAACACCGGATCCCCTCAGCAACGGACCGGTCAGTCCGTAAGCGATCGCTTCATCCGGAGCAATAATCCCAACGTCACACATCCGGTCGACAAAGATTCGATTCTTTGAGAGCAGACGGTCGCCGTAATCCATCAGACGCTTAACGTCCTCGAGGCGCTTCAGCAGACGGTCGGTAAAGCCGATTGGCAAATCACGAGCCAATCCGCCGATACGGACGTAAGAAATCGTAAGCCGAGCACCGGTAACCTCTTCGACGAGGTGATACAAGTACTCTCTGGCCTGCATGAAGTAGAGCATCACAGTGAACGCACCTAGCTCCATCGCACCGGCACCCAGACAGGTTAAATGATCGGTAATGCGCGATAGCTCGCTTAGCAGCACGCGAATTGCTTTGGTTCGTTCGGGGACTTCAACTCCAAATAACTTTTCAACCGCCAAACAGTAGCCGACGTTGTTGATGATTGGAGAAACGTAATTGAGGCGATCGGTATACGGGATAACCTGCCAGTAGTTGACGTTTTCACATTGCTTTTCAAAACCGCGGTGCAAATACCCCACGTCAACATCGCAGCGCTCGATGCGCTCGCCGTCGACTTCGACAACCAGACGCACCGTCCCGTGAGTACATGGATGAGACGGCCCCATGTTGATGACCATGGTTTTGCTGTGAAGCGCGTCACCTACTTCACTTGGCTGCCAATCGTTTCGAACTTCTGTCCTTTCGATTTCCATAGAGCCTAGCCCGCCTGTTCTTCACGTCTACGTGACGGCAGCGACACTAGTTCACTGCGAACCATGTCCGGAGCAGTATTGCGCAGCTCGGGTATGCGCAGCGGAACCCGCGGCTGCTTCCCGCGAAGCGGATAGTCTTTTCGCAGCGGATGACCAACGAATTCGTCGTACATCAGAATTCTTCGCAAATCGCCGTGCCCCGCAAAAGAAATTCCGTACATATCCCAGACTTCCCGCTCCAGAAAATTTGCGGTCGGCCACAGGGAGACTACTGAATCTACTTCCGGCTTGTCCTCGTCGACTTCTATGCGGATGCAGAGTCGGTGCAGGTGCTCAAGACTAAGCAGCTGGTATACGACATCGAAACGCGGTTCACGCTTGTCGAGCCAATCAACGGCGGTCACTTCGATCAGCATATTATATGCGAGCTTCGGAGCGTCACGAGGTGTTTTTAAAACATCGGCGGCATTGGCTTTGCGGACT
>JAGRAN010000072.1 GCA_020434585.1 Bdellovibrionales bacterium | reverse complement strand
TTCCTTCAGGGTTTGTTCCATAATCACTTTTATTGTTTATCCAGCTCAACATCTCTGCTAATGGACCGCTTTCTACCTCCAGCACGGTTGTTCCGTTTTCATCTCGAAGCAACTTAAGCTCGTTAAAAACTGACGGCAGTCCACGTAAGTCCTCACTCTCTAGCAACGCGCTCAGGTCCTTTTTCGTGACGCGAGCAGCTCCCTCGCTGAACCGCTCAAAGACTTCCGGCAGCGCCTTAGCCATAATTCCTTCGGCAGCCTTCGTAATCGATTGGTCACCGTTGTCAGGACTACGGTCGTTGCCTTGAAAATAAACTACAGAGGTAAGGGCTGCACGTTCGAGGAGGCGACGAATCTCACCTCGATGTTGGTCCCTACGTCGCCCTTCTTCAGATAGTAGACGTGTTTCAGCCGAAGTTTGGGCACCACGTTCCTTCTTGGAGATCATCTCCTTGGAACGAAAGACTTCGGTTACTTCTTTGTCAATTCTTTCACTTATTGGGATGACCCAGAAGATTGTTTCACGTTCAACTTGGCTCTGTTTTCGCAATTCTTCGCGAAGGCGATCATAATCCTCCTTATCGTCTTCCGCTAAACGAACCTGAAAATCGATGTCGCCCTTAGTGCGTTCCCGACCATCAAGAAATAAGCTTCCTTTGAAAACCCGCGTTGCAAGTAGTGTGTGACTTGGCTGAGGCTGCCAAAGCTTTTCCATTGCTTCGCGAAGTATTTCATTTGAATCAGCACGCTTCGGCTTTAACGCAGCGCGTTGCGTCTCCCAATCGTCCTCTGTCGGAGTTGGAATACGATAGCCATCATCCCCCTTACGAATTTTGTGGGCATCGACAAGGGCCTGAAGTGCTTGGTCTACACTTGCCCGAACAGAGTCTCCGCCGGCGTTCGGGAATAGAGTCGCTGCAATGTTTTCAGCATTGCGGTGGATGCTTTTTACAAATTGAAGTAGACAAATCGCCTTTGCGACCTTTTGCGCAAACGGATGATCAACCTCCGTCGGTAAACGGTCAATTTTCTCGCGAATAGTGCTGTCTATATTATCTCTGACAAGGTCGTAGATATGTTCTGAAGTGACTAGAGCTCCTATTTCGCTGTCACCCAGACCAACTTTAGGGTGAGCAAGGAGCTGCTGAGCCAGCTTTATCACAGTTCGATTTGCTCCACCGACGTGCCGGCTCGCCCCGCCCTGAGTGCGGAGACCCGAGACAACGTGAATTACGAAGTCAACTTGGTACGGAAGCATTGGATAGAGCTCGACGAAGTTATCAAATGCAAGCTGCGGCAGGCGGATATCAGCGGTAAGGTTTGTGTTGCCGATCAAACTGCCCCGATGCTGTTCGTATAGTTCTGCAAGGATCTTTTCGGCTTCGGAGGTCTTTGCTAAAACCCTCTTGCTTGTTACTTCTGAGATATCGTTGGGCTCGAGATGGACCTGCAGCGGAAAGCGATCCATCAGCCGCGCGAGCTCCACTCGGGAATCGTCCAGGCCACCGACCAATTCGTTGAGCTTTTCTTGGGAGGTGACAACTACCCAATACTTGCCTTGGCCGACTCGGCCCAAAGCCTGTACGATCCCCTGCAAATCGAGCATTTTGTTTACAGTGCGAGCAACGAACTGCCCGACTTCATCGACCACAAAGACCAGGTTGCGATTCTCTCCACGCCTCGCTGTAAGCTCCTTACAACGCTCCGCTAGGTGGTTCGGACTCACATCAGCCCTTTCCTTTGCACCCCGAATCCACGAGTCCGGAGAGGAATACGTTTCGGGTTCCATCTCGTGCATTACCCGACTGGCCTCATTCATTGCGAATGCGACTAGGTTCTTCTTTTCATCCCAGTTCTTGGTTGGGTAAAGCCGACGGTAGATTTCTTTGAATTCATCCAATCGCCCTTCACCTTCGAGAGTGATTTCAAGCTCTGCAAGGTCTAGATCAGATGCGTACCCCAAATGCTCTAATAGCTGACGGTACATAATTTCGGTCAGCATTTGATTGCCATGCATCACCCCTCGTTCCGTGGCAACATCAAAAATGACAGCCTCAGTAGGGATCTTTTCTGCGATAGTCGTAATTAGTACTTGAATTTTTGGGTCCCCGATATGGCTCGCAAGCAGCTCACTAGTCGTATCTGCTCCAAGCTGACGATTGGCGAGAGCAAGGCCAAGCAGTTTTGCGAAGCTCGACTTACCAGAGCCAAAGAACCCCGATACCCAAACCGCCATTCGATCGCTCGGCTTATTTACTGATTCACTGTAAGATTCGAGAATGTCAGTGAAGTTGCTGAGGATGGTCTTCGTAACAACATACTCACCTATCTCAGCACGAATCACCTCTTCGTCAGTTTGATCGACCTTAATGACTTCACGGATGTCGCGATGAATATCACGAGAGAAAAGGTCTTTGATGTGTTGTGCAGCCATGTAGTGTCTCTCTCCTAAAGTAGTCTTGCCCGATAGTTGTGCTCAGCTTCATGTATCCCCATAAAGCTCAAGCCCGCTGGAGGAACCAACTCTCCGGGATAAAACAGGACTCCTGGAATATCCAGTTTCGCTTGAAAGTGTTCGATTAGCGTAGATGTCCGGTAGCAAGGATAGAGAGCGCCGACACGAGTGATCCAAAGGATATCACGGCGGGGATCACCATCCTTTGGAACCTTACTTAATACCAGCTGATCCAGAGGCTCGTATTCGCACAGTACTTTATGGATTGTTTGAGCGACCGTTTTGTGCCCGTTCTTCCCAAGCATTCTTTCGTTTTCTATCAATTCAGAAATTGGGGCACACTTCTCGAGCGCTTCTTTCATACAGTCCATAAGCGAAACTGTAGTGATACGCTTACCTTTCTGTTCAAGCCGAGTTTTCAGAAGAGATAGTTCTTGTCGAAGCGCAAACTCACTTTCCGGATCGTACAAGAATATACATAGCGGCATGTCTTTATATGCGCTTATGTCGGGACGAGGGTCTTCCTTCAGCAAAATGGGTTCCAACTCTTCACGAAGTCTTACTTTCCAATCTTTCACGAGGCTAAACTCCGTACGCATTCCGCGGTATCTGAGTACGGAAGAGTCAATTCCAGCAGACTTCCTGCCCTCTCAAACCTCAGCTTTCCGTATTGGTGTAGACGAAGTAGCTCATCTTCGACCGCTTGGACTGTCATGAGGAAGAGACGCCAATCAGGCGAATGAATCACTCTTGTCGTACTACTCTCGCGTTCCATCATCGCGCAGAGAAGATAAATAAAGCTCCGCTCAGGAAGGTGATACGCTACAAACTCTCTTTTTGTTTTGCCACGAAGAAGATGAAACTCAGTTGCCGTGGTAAGCAACCGGGATGCGACTCGAGCAATGGTGGTGGGACTCCAGTCACATTTTCCATTAAATTGAACTTCTAGAGCTTTAAATAAAAATTCTTTTGCGGCTTCTGCGGTAAGCACTGCAAAATCCTTTTCGCGCTTATCGTATAGCCAATCTCCAATAAAGATCCGCAGCAACTTATCATGTCGAGCTATGTGCCAGAGCTGAGCTGCTCGCCACTCGTCCAAAGAGACGCCAGACTGAGCAAACTGGATCAGAGTCTTGTCCCCTGCGTCCAAGTCATAGCGTCTACTAAGCACAAACAAAACGTCCCTCAACCATGCATTCGAAGATGCACCAATTGAATTCGTTTCTTTGATAAGCTTAAGGTTCTCCTTTGCAGAAACGCTCAGGTCCCAATCCCGGAAGGCACGATATGTCTCCTCTACGAGAGGCCCCTTAATCGCTAGAAAAGAGGAAAGCTCGCGGTCCACCTCAGCCATTTACTTCCTCCCCCTCAAAGCGAACATATGGAACGGCTAGTTTGCCGGGCTCACCGCGCGAAAAGGCGGCGGCTAGCAAACTTACGGCCCGGTCATTCGCTGTGGATGTTTTTGGTAGAGGGACCGACCGGCTATCATCCGCTCGCCTGAGCTCTTTAGCTGTCGTACGAACTTCCTCGTCTATCAATCCATGGGAGCCTAACAGTTCCATCAAATCGCTTTCGGGACCACATGTGAGATTCTCGACGAATTCTTCCCACTCCTCGGGCGAGTCGAGGCAGTTACAAAGAAATTCTTGAAATTGATCTTCTATATCAGCTGGTAGTTTCCATAAGTTGAATGAGTCGGGAGCGTCGAAGACCTCATTACTTCGTTGGTTTGCAACCGCAAATACTGCCCGCGCTCGCGCAAAAACCTGAGTTTTGGGAAAGCCGCGACTATACGCCAGCTTACCGACATTTCCGAGGACGCCTCTTGTGTTCCACCACTTAGCGCAGTCCATTTCGCCAAAGCGAGCCACAACCAAGCGCAGTTTAAGTAATCTATTACAATCAACCATTCGAACGAACGTGCCCCCTACCGTGCTTAATGTGAAAACCACGAATTAAAACTCGTCAGCTTACAGGTAATTTAAATCTACCTAGGCACCACCTTAAGTTTCGCAAGCAATAAAACCATTAGGATAGTGTCCTTTCTGCAGTAATCTTTCAAGTATTCGACTAAGTTAGTTCGACGCTCATGACTTGTCGCACAACCAACCACCTCCTCATACCCCCGCATAGCCGCAGTCCCATCCCCAATCGCCATCCCCTCGTAGCTCGCCGCTTCCCCCAGCAGGGCTGGGGCCACCTTTTTTATACTATAGCTGCCGAGAAATTTCGGGTCGTAGACTGCATCAATAATTACTTTTTCGAGGTCCACGAGTCGAGTGTTCATGGCGTTTAGCTGGGCTGATGAGTCGGGAAATGCGGCGGCTAGGTCGCTGATGATGCCCCGCTCGAAGGAGGCGTGGTAGACGACGATGCTGCCGCTTGGGCCTATGTCATTAACTAGCTTATCCACAAGCGCGGGGCGCGGATCGCTGGGGTCTGTATGCAGGAAGTCGGTGTGGGTGAGCTCGGCGTCGGGAGTTTCCAGGGTATGGAGGCTGTACTGAAACGGGATGTGCTGATACGAGCGCGTGCCTTCGAAGCGGGGAATCGCCGGGTTAATCGACTCGAAGTCGAGGAAGTAGAGCGGATACTGCCAGGACGAGAAGTGCTCGTTAAGCTTTTGCTGGTCCACCCAGCGCTCGCCGGTTCGGTAAACTTGCAGCGGGATGTGAAGGCGCTCGGTGAGGTCGTCTTCGGTGATGTCGTGCACGTCCACTACCCCGCGGCGATACAGGTCCCAGCCTCTTTTGCCGACTTTGTTAAGGTCAAACACGCTTGGAACGGGAATGTTCTTGTCGGCCCAGCAGTGAGCTTTGTAGAGGCAGTCGTAGGGCTTTGTGCAGTGGGGGCCGATGTCTACTTCTGGTGCATCGGGGCTGTTTATCACTGATAGCAGCTCGTGCTTGCTTGCTTCGATTTGGGGCAGGCGCTCGGCTACGTCCGGCGCAAGGTCGACGATGGTGAACAGGTTTGTCAGGTCCGGATAGGTGCACTGGTTGTTGATGTGCATTAGGTAGGAGCCGGAGACTGGAATGTTAAGCTGATTTAGAATCCAGATTTGAAACGCAAGGTCGTCTTTGTGCTCGGGCTTTACATGCGACGAGGATTTGACCTCGATCACGTCCCAGCCTGAATCTGACTTGTTCAAAATGTCTACGCGGGCATATGCACCTTGGTGCAGGAAAGATGCCTCGAATATAGTCTCCTCCCCTCGCTCGATTGCTTCTTGGGTGAGCTTTGCTGCGAGTTCGTACTGCCGCGGCTGCGCTTGGATTTCGACGCCGTGGGGATAGCGCTTTGTGGCGTAGGTGCCCACCACTGTGCCCTGGTCCAGGATGGCCTGCTCAAACTCCGTGCGCTCCCGGGCCAGCTCCGAGCGGTGCACCGCATAATGCAGCATCTTCAAGCACTGAAGCCCCTGAACATACCGCGATTTACTAAGCACCTGAGCACACATAGCGCGGTAGTATAGGAAAATCGTGACTATATATCTATGTACTGGCCGCTTGTGCCACAGGAAATGGGGTGTGTTGGGGGGATTTTACGGGGTGGCGCTTATAGGGCCGCTCTCTCGCTCGCTACTCTTCTCGGGTCCTGTCGAGGAAATCGTTCACCATCTGACACAGCGTGGCTCTTCGCGCCTTCAAGAACTCTCGGTAGTTTTCAACGGTGTGTAGCGCAGGATCGTCCGTCACTCCTTGCTTTTTCAGAGCCTCGGCTCCTTGCTTCTCGATTATGTCTCGCAAGTAGGCTGACGGCTCCTTCTTACCAATGCGCCGGTTGGTTCTTCCGGAGATGAATGCGAGATTCGCAATCTCGTTTACTTCTCGGCGCTCATATTGGCTCTTTACCAGTGCCTTCGGGAAAATGTGGTGGAACTGTATTTTGTGCTGTCGGCCCTGCAGTCCGGTTGAAATGCCAATACCTGTTTCCCAATCCGTGGCGCCCTGATTGCGAAGCGCTAAAAACACGAGAGAAAACAGCGGGGACCGGAAGTTTCTGCCAGCGAAGTCGGACGGTTCGAAGTTCAAGCGGCCAAACTGCTGACGAAGTGTTTCGAGTAGTGCCGCTGGTCCGCCATCGTTTCTAATTACTCGTAGGTCGGCATCAAGGAGAGTCTCAGTTGAGCCCCTCGAAAAGCGCCCTCGTGCACTCGCTACGTACAACCAGTACTTGAGCAAGCGAACATCCTCAGGCGACAGATTCTCATTCTTGAACTGGCTGTAGTAGGCAATGACAATAAAGAACATGGGTGATGACAGTAGCGTTTCGTCTTCAATGTCAGCGTTTGCTCGAAAAAAGTTTATCGAGAAACGAATTCCTTCCTTCGCCTGCTCCCAACCCTCCTGAAGTTTTTCCGCGCTTAATGTTGCAACCCTAGAGAACTTCGACTGGCCAGTCGCAAACACCACCAGACACCGAACCAACAGGCCGAGGTCCAAGGTCATGTAGTTCTCTTCGCATTCTTCTTGAAATTCCTCGAAAAGCTTGAGCGAATCGGGCCATCGGGCAGTAATTTGGGCTAACGCAAGATCGGAGCCTCTTAGCTTCACTCCTAGGGAATTTACTCGAACAAATATCTCGGCGACTTCTTCGTAGCTCAGGTCTCGGGATAGGACGTTGACCGGATACATGTAGCTCTTAACGGAGCGAAGTTTTTGCAGCCTCTGGGCGTATTTGTCATATCGCTCATCGTCGAGTGATGTAACCCCTGCTTTCTTTAGAATTGCCTGGTCGCTATCTGTTGCGAAAACCTCGGTCACCGAGACCCAGTTTGGTTGCTGTGCAAGTGCTCTACTCGCCACAACGAAGGTCAGATTTCTCAACCTCTCTGGAAGTGATAGATCCTGCAAGTCCTCGCCTTCGAGATCGTCCAACTCGCCATCGTCGCTGTCTTCGTCGACTTCCGTGAACTCCAGCAGACTGTCCGGGTGCTCGAGGTTAAAGAGTATGTCGATGGGGCGTCTCCGACCCTTAACTGTTACCGGTTCGCCGCGAAGAACCGCTGAGAGAGAAGTTAGGCGCTGCTGACCGTCGAGTAGCAGTTTATGTCCTGAGAATGGGCTGCGCGACTGATCAACTGACAAGTCTCTTGTTGGCTGCTCCTTGTCCGTTTCCCAAACAAGGATCGAGCCGCTGGGATACCCACGGTAGAGCGAATCAAACAGGTCTCTAACTCGAGGAGCACGCCAAACATAACGCCGCTGCATTTCCGGAAGCCGAAGCTCACCAGACTCCACCATTTGAACCAAATCTCTAATCGATATGTCTGTTTTCGCGGTGGCCATGACAACTCTCCTATACAGCTTCGAGTCTGCACACTACCTCTCAATCGCGGAGGGGCAGGAGCCTCATAATAAAAACCCCGTAAGGGCTTTAGTCAAATGACGCTAACAGATCCAGAGCAATGGACACATTCACTGACAGGCTAACTCAGCCGTCCATTGTTCTTGTCAACAAAGGGACGGATCGGGCCTGGAGGTGCAAAAATGTCAATAATTCTCAATCAAACTTTCTGGACTGAACATCTGAACGATCCAAGAGATACTGCCCAGGTTTATTGCATATTCTCCAAAAAGAAATGCTTTTATTCGCTAATACTCTCATAATTAGATCGACATCGTCTTGACTTACCCTCTGACCAAAAATCACCTCCTTTATATCGACGTCTTCGATGAAGCGATCCCCTTCTTTAAAGGATACTAAGCGAACTTCTTTTTCAACCGACCAGTCCGATGACTTGCGTGATAACGCTACCTGAATATCTTCGTTTGTCAGAGGTAGTTTTAGTGTTGGAATTTTGTCGTTGTATTCAACCTCTACTCGTTGCGAGCTGAAGCCCGGTGGTAATTTTAATCCGATCGCTATTCCGCGTTGTCCGTCGGCATAATGCCCCCACAACAAATTACTGCTCCATGTCATACTTAGGCATGTAATTCGAATGGCACTTGGTAAAGCTTCGAACATGTTCGGGTCGATCTCGCTTAAACGCTGCGGGTTGCCTTGGTAATTAATGATAGAACCTTCCGGGCCCTCTACGAACATTAAGGCCTCGTGCGCATCATTGAGAGTACCTAACGGGGCTAAAAACAGCCTTTCTCGAATCAGAATATCAAGTGCAAAAAGATCGATCGGTCTAAACTTGTACAATAAAGGCATCTTCCCAACCTCTATCAGCAAAAAATAGTTTAAGAATTATCAACTCGCGGGGTATCGCCAATTATACGTAAAGCGGAGATTGTCCCTGTTGGCCAGTCTTTCTGTCTCTACACCAAGCGCTCAAACCTCTGTTTTAGGACTTCGCTACGTTCAAATACATCTCTCGCATTAACTCGAATCACTCGATAACCAGCTGCCTCCACCGCTGCGTCACGAATTTCATCAGTTCGAAGAGACTCCTGCGTGAAATGCCCTAGTCCGTCGATTTCTATATCATAACGGTTACCACAAGGTGAAATTGCTAAATAGTCAAGGAAGTAGCGCGGCCCTTCTCCAAACGGATACTGTCGAACCGACCAGAGGTCTAATTCCTCCAATATTTCACCCACTCTTCGTTCTGCTGGATTTAATTGAGAAAGAAAAGTTGAATTGTCTACTCTCTTACTAACATGCTCTGCAAAACGTTGCAGAAAACCACCGGCAGCAACACACTCATTGATATTACCAACGATGTGGAGCACGCCTCGTGCCCTCGTTACCGCCACATTTAACAATTGCTCCGTAGAGGCAACCCAATTTCGTCGGAACTTATTTATTCCTGGCGCGACAACAGTAGAAAAAATAAGCAGATCGACCTCGTCACCTTGAAACTGATGCGCGGTTCCAACTATTAGTCGATTTTGCACCAAATTCCACCAGGTCTGTTTTCTGACTGCACTTTCCATTTTATCCATTTGAAGTCGAAATGGAGTAACAAAACCAAATCTAAGCTCTTCGTTAGCGAATAGGCCGGCCTGATGCCAGGACTCAAATAGTCTTAATGCTTCGGCAATCTCTTCTGGGTTCCATGCACTATGGTGACTCTTAGGTACAGAACCTTGTACGTTCGACCAAAATAGTCCCAATGGCTGTTCCGCAAGACGCTTTTTCAGGACAGAAACCGACGTCCGAGGGTTCAGTCTATTTTTGTAAAAAACATCATTTGAAAACTGCACAATGTCAGGGTGAGATCTGTAATGATCTGATAGGAAGACAGGCTTCTGCTTTGCCTCAAACACTCTGGACTCCGCGACATCGTAAAGAGAAGCTCGGTTGTAAGACCACTGATCCAAGAGGTCTAGCGCCCCTAATTTCCTTGCAATTTTGCTTTCCTCCTTACCTCGCAGTGTGCTGATGTGCCTCAGCTGTTTCGGATCACCAATAACTACTACCTTCTTAGCGCGATAGAGCAATGGTAGCGCTGACGCCACGTCACACTGACTAGCTTCGTCAAGAATGAGAATATCAAAGAGTCCTGCCTCAAGGGGAAGTGTCTGTCGGACGGACAAATTAGTCACAATCCATAGCGGACAATAATTGCACAGCGAGCGAAGATTAGACTTTTGCTCATTCAGCCTTTTCAGCCACTCCTCTCTTCCAGAAGAATCTTTCAGCAGTCCGGCTAAGTCAAAATACCGCCGCAGCAAATGTTGTGCTTCAAGCGGATTGTCGTGCACCTTCGCGGATAAACGATGTCGAAAGCGCTGCTGCAAAAGTACGGTTTTCTCGTCTGCTAATCGCTCTATGCTGTGAGTAAGGTCAATTGTCGCTGCACGCTTCAACAATTCGTCCAAAGCGCTATTCGCTCTCTCTTTACTCTTTAGCCACGACACGAAAAGGCGATACAGTTTAAATCCGTCCAACAAGTTATTGTACGTTAATTCGTCATCGAACCTTTCTAAGATCGCGTTACCCACCTCAGCCGGAAGTCCCTTGCTCGAACGTTCAAGGACACTGTGCAACTTACGTCTCAGACGTGGCCCCATAAATAATCTTTGCAACCACAACCACAAACCTAAACCCGACTCTCCATTCAGTGCGCAGCAGTCGTCAAAGCAATAATTAACTTCCTTCAAAGTAGACGATGAAGGCATCTCCGCCCATTCATGACTGGACCAACCGCGAGGCATTAAACCTTGGTTTTCCCTAACTTTGCTCTCAAGAACTCTGTATTCCTCTGCTGCTGCGTCGGCATCCTCAAGTTCTTTCTCTAGTTCATCGAGCCTTGATTCAATTTCCTGAAGTTGCTCGTCACTACTGTCATCCTCAAGCTGAAGCTGCCCTTCTGATACCCTTTCGAGACGTAGCATCATTTCAGTTTTGCAGCTGTCGAAGTTTCGTCGGTTACCCAGTCTTAGAACCCAGTCGTTCCCTTCGTTTAGAATTGCACTCAGCCTCGCCTTGACGACATCAACCGCCTTGTTGTTGTAACTAGCAAACAAGACTGACTTACCAGCCAATACCGCTGACGCCATGATGTTAATAACAACCTGAGACTTCCCGGTGCCTGGTGGACCCGTTACAACTGTTAGTTCGTTGCCCAGAGCCGAGCGTACTGCTTCGCGTTGCCGCGAATTGAGCGAACAAACTTCTAGGATCTGATTTGGCTCGTGCTTTTCCGAACTTTTTACTGCTAAGATGGAATTTAGAGCCGTGTCACTCGCTTTTCCAAGGAGCGACGGGTATTTTTGTAGCGTTCCAAGTTCACTTCTCAGGTTTGCTGTATAGCTTCCACGGGAGCTGCGAAATAAAATTGGTCGATTGAGCCACCCAGATTGTCCAGACTTTAATTTAGGTAGTTCGTCGAGACTATCTTCATAAATGCTTGCATTATCTACTCCTAGATCGGAGAGAGCCGCTCCCAGCCTTGCACTAAACGATCCAAACGGGCCCTCAAGCCTCTCTTGAACACTAGCCACCTCCTCCAGGCTGAGTCCTTTTTGCCGAAGAAAATGATGATTCAATTGAACATCGCCTTTCCAGAGTGGGCGCATCCGAATTGAATCTGTATTCTCAGTAACTGCAAAATCTAATTCTACTTCTGTAAAAAAGAGCGGCGATATATAATCCGATTCATCCAGATAAACCGGATACCCATAAAACAGTCTAGTCTTTTCCCCGGCCTGAGCCTGCCCTCGCATAAGGAAAGCATTCTCTTTCGCATCGCGCACATGGATCTCTTCTTCAGCCGACTCTAAGTTGAAGAACGACTCTCGATTGTTCCATGTCGATATGAAAGCCTTACTATACTGCGAAATGGCTATTCGTAAGGATCGTAGGTCCTCCTCTTCGATGCACGCGAGATAAAAACGTAGCAAACGTGCCAGTGTATCACTATGGTTGTCCCGGTGGACGAATTGGTGAAGCTTTTTTTGGCTTTGCAGTTTCATCGAACAAAAATTTCAGAAGATTAATTTTAAAACATAGGTTCCATAAATACGCCCGCTTTATTCAATCTGAGCGAATAGTTCCGCCACAATGAAAGCTAGCGTCCTCTCTTGAATATGCTCAGACCGCCCGCCACAGAAAGTTAATCCATTGTTCACTGCTGCGGCCTTTTCGAATGTCGTTGGATTTCCAGGTTTTGATTCCGGAAAACCCGGAGACCTTGTCCTGAAGATTCTTTAGCCGTGCTTCGTTACAGTTTGTGAAGAATCTTCCGTCCCGCTCGATGATACTGTCACCGTACTTGAAGGAGCCATAGAGCACTCCTTGCGGCTTAAGCGCTGTATGCATCCGGCTTAATACTGCTGGTAGTTCATCGAACGGTACGTGCAAAAGCGAGGCACATGCCCAAATCCCATCGAATTCCGAGCGATACTCAATTTGTTGAAAGGTAAGTTGCCTGACTTTTAATCCGGTAAATTTGCTCGCACGCTCCACCATGACCGCGGAACCGTCAATTGCTTCAACGTCGAAGCCGGCTTTCAAAAAAGCAAGCGAATCCCTTCCTGAACCGCAGCCGGCATCAAGAATCTTACCGCCTGAGGGAAGCAGCGCTAAGAACAACTCTTGAAGATGGCTAACATCGAGCTCCGTCGTGGCGCTAATGTATGCATCGGCGTTTTTATCGTAATAATCTATCGAAGCGGTATTCATTACAATCCGTCTGCTTTAAGCAGACTAGGAGTCCAGGAGTGAACTAAGGCCTCCTTTGCTCGGTCGTACTGACGTTGTAAAAATTCTTTTCGCTTTTGCACTGTTTCTCCGGTTTGGGACATAAGCGTTTCTCGAAGCGGATGATGAGATTCGATTAGAAAATCGTTTCGTGTGTGAAGGGCTTCCAGATACCGCAAGGCAGGAATCCGATCGAATTTACCGCCCTCCCCTCTATTACACTCCTTGCATGCAAGCACCAGGTTCCATACTCCGTCAATATTTGAGTCAGTGCTCCAGGTCGATTTCAGTCGATGAGGAAAGAAATGGTCTACGTCGCAAAGATTTGGCTGGCTCGAATCGACTGCGATAGCATCGTTGCAGTAAAAGCACTTTCCCTTCTGATAACCGTTTAAGGCATCGCGAGCGGATGTAATATCGAGCCTGCGAGACGACGAGTCCCAGATAAAGAGATGCTCGGCTCCTGAATCGAACTCCACCTGAAGCAACCTGGGTGACAGGCCAAGGTGCCAAGCCGTTTCAACTAGGCGCCAACGAGCCTCTACTTCGGGGACTAAATTCCACTGCTCAATGCCCTTCGCTAGCTGTATCAGCTCGTCAGAAATCGCGATGCCTCCGCGGGTCTTTCGCTCGTCGATAAAAAACCTCGTCGGCACATCGCCTCTGCCAACAACATGGAAGGCATCCAGCACGTTATTAAAGCCGTACCTGACAGTGTTTTCTTTCAACTCTTCAGCCGATACCGAACCTGAGTTAAAGCCCCTGCACGCGTCCAAAAATTTACTTGAACGTGAGGTGCTTTGAACGTCTGAAAGCTTTAGGTGCCGAGCGAGATGGTGCGAGAACGGGCCAGACAAGTCCTCGAGTGAAGCGAAG
>JAGRAN010000071.1 GCA_020434585.1 Bdellovibrionales bacterium | reverse complement strand
CTACCTCTTGGTTTTCCTATCGGATTAATGAAGACTTGCACGAAGAATTCGCACTAGTTTTACAATTCCTTGAAGAAGAAAATTACTCGCCGGAGGCTCTCGAGCTAGTTCTTTACTATGTCGAGAATGACGAGAATAACGACAAGCCACCAAAGAGCTAGTCACGACGGAAAATGCGTTGGAAATTTATTGCGCGATGGTTAGCTAATCCATTTACTCGCGGTCACTAAACAAAAAATATTGACAGTTATGTTTTAGGAAATGCCTAACACTGCAAATTCGCTCATCGAGCCACTCAGCTCGAAGCCAGAGGGAACCATCTTTACCGACCCTGACACACCGCACCCTCTGGCTTCTCTCCATTTTTAACTCTGAGACTCTTCCTTTTCCACAAGATAAGAGAAAATTTTTTGGCTGTTGGTGACCAAGAAATCGTCACCAACGAATCGAAGCGCTTGACGGCCGTGGAGAAAAAGAACACCTAGCCAAAGCTTTTTTTGTTTCGTCTTATCGTTATAGCAAGATTAACTCCGAGCGCAGCAATTGCTAACATTGCGATGACGCCGGAAAATCCGTAGCCAATTTTTAGCGCCTTGTTGTCCAGTGAAGACAGCGCAACCGGAAGAGTGCGGCCGATTGTTGCCAGTAGAATGAATACAAAGCTGAGTCGAACAAGGATTGGGTAGGCGATTTGATTTCGTCCGAGAAATCCCGGAACAATTCGAACAGCCATCCCTAGTATTAGGTGCGACACGAATCCTAAGAGATAAAAATGACGAATGACACTAACTGATATTGAGAAATCAAAGAAGAGTGCTGCAAGCTCTGAGATCGCACCAAGAAACAGCCACGCGTACGCCGCATAGATCAACCATTCAAAATTCCCGAACTGACCGTAGTCTCCTGCAAAACGTCGAGGTGGCCGGTGTTCTCGATCTTGATTGTCACGAAACTTTCGAAACCACGGCAGATGCAGGCGGAATAAATCCAGTTCGATAAGAAACCAGAACATAGCGGCAGTTCGTAAAAGCACACCAACGGTCCTCAGCCAACTGCCCAATACAGATGTCCAACATAATTCTGCCGATAAGCCCGCTATATAGATAAAAACCCCCATGCCGTATAGCGTAGCGACCCGTGAGACGGGCCACGTCGGGGCGCGTAGCCTAAGAAAAATAGGAAACGTACTAATCGAAAATGCAAAACAAGTCGGCAATAGAACGCCGTGAATATATGTCTCTATGGCGATATTGTTCCAAGCAGGAGGCAAAATTTCAGTTGAACTCCTGCCAAAATCTATTCCCACTGCGCCGTTTATTAAGGCGTACAGGAACCAGCCGACAAGACTAACGAGAAGAAACGGCTTGATGCCAGCTGCGGCATAAGCATTAGATTGTGCGCGAAAGGCAACGCTGTCTTTGAGGAGAATACCAAAATATATTAGTATTCCAGTGCTCTCTAACAAGCTACCGTACATGACAAAACCGCGAAGTGTTGACTCAGATTGAGTGTAAAATATCAATATTTGCGCGGAAGATTTAGACACCAAACCAGCAATCAGGCTTCCGAAAATGGCCCAGACAACATTCTCGTGAAGCGGCCGGCTGCTCATCAGCCGTGGAAGCTTGAACAAACTTACGCCGATAATGAACAGGCCAGTCCAACCGAGCAACTGTAGATGCCCATGAACTTGAACCATTGCCGCAAAAGCCTTGCCCGGGGTCAAGCCAAAGGCTAGCAGGTAGGCCATATGCGCACCGAGTCCAAAGCCGCCGAAAAGCCCTAGCACGATCGCGCTCCAAATGAAGTATGTTTGAAATGCGAGATGCCGTTTCACCAGTATGACTCCGTTAACCACACGATTTTAACGCCTCGCCTTTTTGCAACACAGATTGCAGGCGAAGCATGGTCCATTCTGCTCGGCAAATGCTCGTTGCCCAGCACATCATTACGGCAGTACTCGAAGCGGCTACGACGAGTGAAAACCAAGAAGGAATTCCAAAGAGATGAAATGCTCCTCTCCCAAGGGGCACGAGTTGCCAAACAGCCAACAGCGTCCACCAGAGGTTGCGGGGAAGCAGGTATTTTCGGCCTGTGAGAAAGGCGATAACCTGGGAGCTTATAGCAAGAATTAATGTGGCAGCCCAGCCGGTTGCAAGAATGTGAACCGTTAAATCGAACGACGCATGGCGGCCCACTAGAAGAACGGCCCATGCCGCCGTTGCCCAGAGATAGCCCGATACGACAGCGAAACCAAAGGGGTTCATGCAAAAAGACGAAACCCACTTATGAAAGCTGGTAGCAAACAAATATACGAGAAGGACCGCGAGCGCAGCTACGGCAATGTATTTCAGTTTAGACGCAGAGCCAAATACAAGGAGCAGCACTCCTATCACGTGCAGCACCAAGAACAAAACGCCCGCTCGTCCAGCTAACGTAGATCCTCCTAGAAATGAATCAATGAACTGGCCGCTTGCCGCAAAAAGCAGCGTTCCATAACCGCCCCACATCACAATCAATGCCGAAGTTGGATTTTCGAGCGAAAGAAAAGGCGAGATTGCCAATATGCTTAAACCCAATACGGTTAGTACAGCTTGGAGAGGGTGTTCGCATCCTCCTATGCACACATGGCAAATGCGAATCGCATAACAAGAAAAAGAAGCTGAGACGATGCATGCACCCCAAAATTGGCCGAACAGCATCGCGATGCCGCCTAACACATACACTGGAAGAAGTACAAGCGGAATTTTGGCAAAACGCAAGTCAGCTCCTAACATTTTTCCACCTGCTTGCGAAACAAAGCCAAGCACGAAAAGTCCGAAGAAGAGAAATATTTGGACTAACGCATGAACCCGCCGAAGCTCCGGATAACTTCCAACAAGCGGCAGGAGGTTGTTAAAAACAAGCCACAGATATAATCCGTAGCCAAGAGTGCCGACTACTCCGAACAACGCACCCAGTGCAAAGAACTTATCAACCATTGGACCGTTTGCCGCACGCTCGTGCCAGGATGCCGGGCAACGCTGCGACGGGCGATTGATCTGTACTAATGTTTGGCCATCAGCGGTCTTGTTCATTTTACGGCCCCTCCCCCACGCTCATGCCGCCAAAACAGCTTGAAGTCGCCTGCGGCGGACAAGCAGATCTGCCAACGTTTTCGAATCCAGTACTTCCAGAAATGCTCCCATAGCTTTATTAAGCAGAGGCTGCAATTCACACGCTGGACTTAAAACACAAGCGTGCGGTCCTTGTTGCAGGCATTCCACTAAATTAAAGTCCGGCTCCATCTGGCGAATAACATCTCCGATAACAATGGCCTGAGGAGCACGTGCGAGTTCGATTCCGCCTCCCCGGCCACGAACTGTTCGCACATATCCGCCGTCCGATAACCGAATCACCACCTTCACCAAGTGGTTTTCTGAGACGGCAAGACCGTTCGCCGTCTCTTCCAGGGTGCATCGCTCCCTACCGCGAAGCCCAAGGAACATTAGCGCGCGCAGTGCAAGGTCTGTTGAGTGGGTGAGTTTCATAAAAAGCACCCCTTTCTCGCAGGTTAGAAGCGCATCTTAATAAAGTTGCATTTCTGATGCAACTTTATTAGCTTCTAGATGTTTACGATCTTGGAGACGATAGAACGCGGTAAGGCCAGGACTTGAAGGACTCTAACTCAAATCGACACATTCACAGGGGCAGGCCAAAGCCTCAAGGGGATTGATGTGTTCGTTGTGCAACTCAATGTAGTGGCGGAGTCAATTGCTTGAGGCCGAGTTGAAGAATGTTTAAACCAGAGCTATTAGCGCCAGCTGGGTGTTTGAGCCGCCTGAAAACGGCTTGTCTATATGGTGCTAACGCGTTGTACCTTGGCGGGCAACGTTATGGACTTCGTGCAAGGGCTGACAACTTCACCGAGCACGAACTAAAGGAAGGGGTACGTTTTGCTCACGAGCATAATGTTAGAATCTATGTTGTGCTAAATGCTTTCTTGCACGATGACGACATGGATCGCCTCGATGAATTTTGCGAGTTTCTAGAAAGCATCGGTGTTGATGCAGTTATTGCGTCAGATCTAGGGGTCATCCGTACCATTCGGCGCAACTGTAATCTCGAGGTACACCTTTCGACCCAGGCAAGCTGCTTGAATAGATATGGTGCGCAGTTATGGAAACGCCTTGGAGTAAGCCGAATTATCGTCGGTAGAGAGCTTAGTATCGAGGAAGCTGGGCGTATTAAGCAGGAAAGCGGGGTTGGTGTAGAGATGTTTTTGCACGGAGCTATGTGCATGTCCTACTCTGGCCATTGCACAATTTCTAATTTTACTGCAGGCCGAGATGCTAACCGCGGAGGATGCATACAATCTTGCCGTTTCCCTTATAAGCAAACCCGATTAGAAACCGCTGGAGGGATGGGGGTTGCGGAAGACAACACCCTAGACAATTTAGGAGAAGAAGCTCACTTCATGTCGTCTAAGGATCTGTTTGGAAGTGCGCTGCTTAATGAGTTTTTTAGGTACAACATCGATTCTTTGAAAATCGAAGGCCGAATGAAGTCAGCATTGTACCTAGCGGTAACATGTCGCACCTACAGAAAATTGATAGATGAGATAGCGTCGGGATCATTGACGGAGAGGTCTGTTAGGGATGCAGACGAAGAACTATTGAGAACACTCAATCGGGGAAGTTGCGAAGGATCCTTGAAAGGCCCTGCCGGAAGGGAGTCTGTTTATGAGCCGTTTGTTAAGGACGATAGTAAGCCGGACATGCGACACATCCTCGGGACGGTTTTGGAAACAACACGCGACCGAATCCTGTTGCAACTCAAGGCTCCGCTAGAACTGGGTAACACCTTAGAATTCCTACCTTTTAGAGGCGAGTCGATCTCTTGGATGGTCGATAGTATGCGTAGCATTGATGACGTCGAGCTGCAGTCTGCTAGACAAGATTCTGTAATAAGTCTGCCAAAAACGAGTGAACTAGTCGACGTTGCCCAGTTTAACGTTGTTCGAAAGTCTGACACTACTCACGATGACGTATTATGAATATTACTACGTACGCTAGTTGCGAAGAAGATATTGCAAGGATTGCAAAAGCACATGGCGCTTCGGAAGTGCTGCTTGAACCGCTCATGCTTTCCAGGTTCGGTCACCTGACTCGAAAAGAAGTTGAAAACTTAGCTCGAGCAGCCGAGGCGCAGAGTTTGGAGCGCGTGCTTGTTTGGGACGCTCTTATTCCCGAAAGAAATATCGACGAAATGCTTAAAGAGATTGAGAAATGGGACTTAAGCCTTTTCACTGCGGTGCGCATTCAGGATCCTGGTGCGGCTCAGTGGCTTCTTACACATCGCTCTGACGCCCTGCTACAGCTTATAGTTGAGGTGGGCTCTCACAACTTGGAAGCTTTGCAGGGGTGGTGTGAATGTTTTGGTCCGCGTTTGCAGAGACTAGTGCTCTCGATTGAATTACCAGAAGAAAAGCTAATAGAGTATTGCGAGTCACTACCTTGCCAAGTCGAGCTACTGGGCGCGGGTCCGATTTTATTGTTTCATTCCCCCCGCGCATTACTCTCAAACCGCTTTTCGCCACCGCAGCCAGAAAGCATTGCAGATAATTTTCGGATTGAGGCAATTTCTTCATCCACTGAATCTCATGATCGCTTGTTTCCCACGATTGAGACAGCCCATGGAACATTCATGTTCCTAGACAAAGATCAGTTTATCTTAGACAAGCTAGACAAACTCCTTGATGCCGGATTGCATACTGTCCGGATCGATATGCGACATACAAGCACGTCCGGAGGATTCGCGGAGTTGATTGTAGAGGTTTGCGATGCGATGCAGCTAGATAGCTGCGCTGATGTTCGTTCAATTTGGCCAAGAGTTACACGTTCCCCATTTTTCAAAAGCAACAAAACAACCGCCCAGTTCGCAAAACTCAAATCCCGAATTCCACAGTTTAGAAATGAGAATGGATTAGCCGAGGTTGTTGCGGCGGAGAAAGGGGAGTGCGTTGTGTTTTTTACGCGTCAGGCTTTTGATTCTTCTGGAGATTTTCTCTTGGTGTTACCTTCAGGAGAAGACGATCTTTTAATTCATGGCGCTTGTTTTAGGGACTCATCCGGAGCCGTGATCGATCGCTGTGAGCAGGATAGGATCGTAGTAACCCAGTGGTATAAGAAAGCAGCCCTTGGCGCCCTGTTGAGATATCCCAGCTAGGTGGGAACTACCCTTATCGCTCCTTTGCATATAGCCTAAGCAAGCAAAAGCACGAGCGTCAATCGTGACTGGGCATGTGTTCTGTGCTACAGGAAATGCGTGACACATTCAGAGAAAGATTTCTTTAGGCGCTACGCGCGGCAGACAGTGCTCCCCGGTATAGGAAACATCGGACAAGAGCGATTGCAAAAGGCAAAAATTCTCTGCGTTGGCGTTGGTGGCCTTGGCTGCCCCGCCCTGCTTTATCTTGCTGGAGCAGGAGTTGGAAAGCTCGGCCTAGTTGATGATGACATAGTCGACGTCTCGAACCTTCAACGCCAGGTTCTTTTTGCTACCGAAGACCAGGGCAAACCTAAAACCCAAGTAGCAAACAAACGCCTTGAGCGGTTAAACCCTTCCGTAGATATCTCAACATATCAGGTTAAACTTTGTGCGAACAATGCGCTTCAAATTTGTCGAGACTATGATGTCATTATAGATGGAACCGACAACTTCGAAGCCAAATATCTTGTTAACGATGCCGCTGTTATGCTTGGTCTGCCAGTGGTGTACGGTTCTGTTTCACAGTACGAAGGGCACGTTGGTGTATTTTCTGCTAAGAGCGGCGCTTGCTATCGCTGCCTATATCCATATCCTCCGCAGTCGTATGTACCAAACTGCGCCGAAGCAGGCGTGCTCGGAGCGCTGACCGGCATAATTGGAAGCATCCAAGCAATGGAGGCAATTAAGCTTGCTCTTTCCAGTGATTTGCTTAAACCACTCGTCGGCCGGATTGTGATCATTAATGCCGCCGACATGAGCGCCTCGCGGTTTGCTGTTGCGAAAAACCTTGAGTGTCCAGTGTGCTCAGACAACCCGAGCATTACTGAACTTGTAGGTTACGAACACACTTGTGAAAGCGAAATGCCGGGGAAGGAAAGTGAAATTACAGCATCTGAGCTTTCATCACTTGACACAATAGAGCTTATTGATGTGCGTGAAGAACACGAATGGGAGCTAGAGCGAATTAAAGGTGCTCGCAATATCCCGCTTTCCAGAATTCAGCAAGGAGAAAGAATAGATCTTCCGCGCGATCAGCTAAAGGTGCTTTATTGCGTAAGTGGTGTAAGGAGTCAGCAAGCACTGCTCGCACTCAAAGAAAATGGTTTTAAAAACCTCAAACATTTAAGGGGCGGCATCATGCAGTGGAAAGGTCCGGTAAGCAGCGGTCCCGCGTAAGATCTGCTTCTTCTACCGATTCACTGTCCTGGTTGAAAACGTTTGCACCCGCGCAGGCAGGAAGTCATCGGCTACCAAAACTTCCTCACCACAGATATAGAGAGCCGCGTCTTCCGCTGCCGCAAACGACGTCGACATTCCAAACCCACCGAAAGCGGCCAACCAGAAAAGGCCCTCCAACGCTGGGTCCTCTCCCCAAATTGGAAGCTGATCTTCCGTATACGTGCGAAAACAGTGCCAGGAGCGTCCCAACTGAAGCTCTTCATACTGTTCCTCTGGAAGCACTGCTATCAGCTTGTTTGCAACCGACTCACCGATATCTGCGCGGGGGGCATATGTTCCAGGGTCTGCCGGGATTCTGTCGCAAATAGAAACCAACCTAGTTCGCTTGTCCCACAAGCGCATATACCACTCCGATTTCTCGTCCCAATAAAAGCCTAAATCTTGTTGGGGCATAAAATCTCTCTTCCATCCATGGACTAGAAACAGATGTCGTGCATACGGATTCACTGAAACTGCACTTGCTCCGTAGTGCGAAAACAGGAAATCGTTAACCCATGCGCCTGCGGCATTCACGATCCACGGAGCACTGAATATCCTGCCATCAGCTAGAATGACGCTCCATAAAAATCCACTCTTTCTAATACTCAACACCTCGGCACCAAACAAATAGCGCACAGGGTCTTTGTTGCTAAGGGAAAAAAGTCCCGAGATGTGATCAGCCGGATCCAGCAGGCCATCCTCCGCCGCGTAAACTGCGGGAGTGCCCTCGCCGTCCACCTTTATGCAGCGTTGCTCAAAAAGACTGCGATGATGCCCTGGCACCTCTCGCCCAACGACCAAAGATCCGGTCCGACGAAAGGCCTGTCTGCGTACGTCGGCGGGCCAGCAGTTTAGCGAGCGATTTGCCCACTCGGTTAACTGAGGATGGCGGTATAGCTGCCGAACCATTCCAGCATTCCGCCCAGATGCATGAGTCGCATAAGTTGCTTCACGCTCAAGCACCAGGGCCCTGACACCGCGCCTACCCAAATGATAAGCCAGCGACACTCCGAGAACACCGGCACCTACAATGATTACATCCGAACCAATATTCAAAGTGTCAACTCTTCGCCGGCAAGCACAACTACGCCAATTTGCTTCTGTGCCATGACATTAACGTGTGCATTCGCACTGCGACGCATTCACCTTG
>JAGRAN010000070.1 GCA_020434585.1 Bdellovibrionales bacterium | reverse complement strand
TCGATGTCTTGGTCAACAACGCCGGCGTATACTTCGACCATCCTCCGCTAAATTGCACAATCGAACAGTGGAGCGATGCCTGGAGCAAAACAATCGGCGTAAACTTGATGGGGCCGGCGTACCTCTGCCACGCCGCGGTTAATCACATGAAACAAATCGGCGGTGGCTCGATAATTAATATCTCGTCGCGCGGCGCATACCGAGGAGAACCGGACGCCCCAGCCTATGGAGCCTCAAAAGCTGGCCTAAATTCGCTTAGTCAGTCGCTCGCACTCGCCTGCGCAAAGGACAACATCTTTGTTTACGGAATTGCACCGGGGTGGATCGAGACGGATATGGCACAGCCTTATTTGGACGGGGCCCGAGGAGAAGACATCAGAAAGCAAAGCCCACTTGGACGAGCAGCTCAGCCTGAAGAAATTGCTCGAATCGCCCTGTTTTTGGCTTCTAGAGAATCCTCATTTATGACGGGAACGATAGTCGATGCGAATGGAGCTTCTTACTTAAGATAGTAGACAACATGAATCAGATAACACTTAGCAAACCGCTCGATATGCATCTCCATCTGAGAGATGGTCAGATGCTGGAAACCGTCGCACCGCTGAGCGCGAATTCTTTCGCCGGAGCCGTAATCATGCCGAATCTGGTGCCGCCGGTCGACAGCTTGGAAAAATGCTTGAGTTATCGCGAGCGTATTATTTCCGCCTGCGCAGCAAACAACTTCGAGCCATACATGACGCTTTTTTTCAAAAACTACGCCGAAAAGGAGCTTGCTGCGGCCAAGCCGCATATTATTGGAATAAAGCTCTATCCCGACGGTATCACCACCAATAGTCAAGGCGGCGTTAAAGCGATCGAAGATGCAGAGCCTACAATCGAGTTAATGCAGGAGCTAGGCATCCCTTTGCTGGTTCACGGCGAGACCGCGGATTTTGTAATGGATCGGGAAGAAAAGTTTCTTAGTGTTTATCAGCAAATCGCCAAGAAGTTCCCGCGTCTTCATATCGTGATGGAACACATCACGACCAGACACGCGGTGGCGCTGCTCGATCGCTTCGAAAATCTATTTGCCACTGTCACCCTGCACCATCTCTTGATTACGCTGGACGATGTTGCCGGGGGCATGCTCAATCCGCATTTATTTTGCAAGCCGATTGCAAAGCGACCCGAAGATCGCGATGCACTGCTTGAGGCTGCTTTGTCTGCTCATCCAAAACTTTCGTTCGGCAGCGACTCAGCACCCCACCCGCAGAGCAAGAAAGAATGCTGCGGCTGTGCCGCCGGAGTATTTACCGCTCCGATCGCCTTGCCGATTCTTGCGGCTTTATTTGATCGACACGGCAAACTCGACAATCTTCAAAGCTTTGTCAGCGGCAACGCAGTCAGAAACTACCGCATCAACCCGCCTGAAAAGGAAGTTGCTCTAGTCAAAGAACCTTCACTCATTCCTGAAAAATACGGTGACGTCGTCCCGATGTGGGCCGGGCAAGAAATTTCCTGGCGCCTGGTCAGTTAGCTTTCGAGATAAGTAAAATCGATTCAGCAAATTGGAGCGGCGCACGACGAGGTAGTTTGTACGCCGGATTGTCGAAAGCCTAGCTATCCAGACAATCACGCGGATGATGGAGAGGAAGGCTTCCGGGACCCGAGCACTTGGCCGGTAGCAAATAGAGATAACACCGCGGCAATATCATCTCCTCGTGAGAAAGGGCTCGATTGGTATTTTAAGTTAAATGGCTGACGACTTTTTACGCAACTTGCTTGCTTTTTAAAAGCATAATTGCGATAAACCGCCTAGGTTGCTCTTTCTAAGGACCTATCTGAGAGACCTATTGCCCGTCTTTTCTTGAGCCTAAGTTCTAGAAAAGACAGGAGAAAGCGAAAGTAGTTTTTTGAAAAAAGCAAAATGGGCTGCGTTTCCTGGAGAGTTGCAAGTAAGTGCATTCTGCCGTCGATAAAATTTGTTCAAGGGGTTTAGGGCGAGAAGATAGCCCGGGCCCAATTCAAATTCGAAATAAGTAAACGGTAGAACCACCCTCTCGAATTGGGTCAGGCACCTGAGCCTATTCGAGAGTGCCGTACATCTGAGGTTTTTAAAGCGCTGTTCCTCCAAGCACTCTCGTTACTTGGCCGCATGTGCAGCCACCGGGAGGAACACGCTGTCTCGCAATGGAAACGTTCGTCACCGACCGCAACGACGTAGAGCGCGTCGCACGCGAAGGTCGGCTCTACTTTTTCTGCTCACAGCACCAGATCCCGTTCTGCGATGGGGAGGCCAGGCGATGACAGACATCGACCTGAGACACTTCATCAGCGAGCGAGTGCAGGTGCTCTGGGAAGACGGCGGGGTCCGAGGATGGCTCCAATCCATCACATTTTCGGAAGGAACCCTGGAGCTCAGAATGGAGGAGTATATTCTGCTCCCTGTCGGGCCGTTTTCCGAAGAGTCTAGTGGTAGTTGGACTGAAAGGCTCGAGGAGTGCGAAGTCATTCACAACTCACCTGGCTTTGTGAAAATCAGAGGCAGGCACAGCGGCGGCATGCGATGCTTCGTCGAGCTCAAGCGCTGAAGGTTCTCGCTGCCCAGCAGCCGGCCTGACCAGTCGTTAGACGTCTTCGTGAGACGTCCCGGTCCTACTTTTTTATAAGAGCGGCGCCTAGTTCAATAAATTGAAAAAGCCGGGCATTGCGCCCGGCGTGTACGACGAATGAAATTTGGAGGTTGTGAATCTCCTATCTCCGAACCCCTTGCGCTGCCGTTTGCTGCTCGGCGCAGCTGCCAAAAGCTGTTATCCACGTATATTGATTTTGAATTCTTTTTTTCGCAGCGAGCAATTCAGCCTGATTGGCTAGGGCGCTGCACACCTTTGCGGTTTGATTGACCGGTCTAATTATACTATCTGCCTGCGCTGCTGCAGTAACGGAGAGCGCTACAAGCGCCAATGCAATAACGAGCATTGCTGTGATTCGAGCTGTTGAGTAAATCTTATTCTGCATATTGCCTCCAAAAACATTCTTCGCAACCGGCGGTAATGTAACTGCCCGCCTGATAATGCCAGCTTACAACTTGCGCCACTGAGCCGCCGTACATGTGCGCACGGCTCAACCGTGCTTTTTCGCACAAAGTAGACAATATGTGACCACGAAGGTGTTTTCGGTTTACCAGAAGGGCAACTTATTGAAATATCAAGTTTTTTACGGATTGCGCAGCCCCGCTTGCCTGATCCAATTCACGATTCTATGCTCCTCCGAATACAAGAAAATGCTGTGGAGGCTGAATGATCGTATCCGACATAATGACGACGGATGTCATTACCGCGAGTCCCGACACATCCGTCGCGGAGCTGGCGATATTAATTTCAGAAAAGAATCTTGGCGGCTTGCCGATCGTTGATGAGAACAACGCGGTAGTCGGAATTGTAACTGAAAGCGATTTGCTTCCACGTCTTAAGAAAGTTCCTTTTTCAAATATTAAGCTGCCTGCCTTGTTTCACGAGTGGGTTGACGACCCAGGCATAGAGCCCCTGTTTAAGATGGCGCGTGAAAAGCAAGCCAAGGAAATAATGAGCACTAAGGTTGTAACGGTCAGGCCCGAGGACAGTGTGTTGTCAGCCGCTTTAATATTAGGTGAACGCGGCATCAGACGTCTGCCAGTAGTTCATAATGGCGAGCTTGTTGGCATCGTCAGCCGCGGAGATATTCTTCGAGCCTTGGCTAAGTCGGAGTCACTATGACACTGCGAGTACTTCTTATTCGATGCCTAACTGTCGGTCTCGTAATTCTTGCAGGGTGTTCGACTTCGAAAACGCCGGCTATCGATCCGAACGCGCCGCCGCTTCGAGTATTCTGTAGCTATCCCGGGAGCCAATATATGCCCTACTTCGCATGGTCCGGCGAAGGCGAGCTTAGCGGTTTTGAGCCCGAAGTTATGAATGCCGTTGCCGAACACCTCGGTTTGCGAGTCTCCTTCGTCACACCAGACCTCGATCGGTCTGAGGGAATCGATCCGCGCGTCCAGGCGCTGCGAACAGATCAAGCCGATGCCGTAATTTACACAATGCCGCGCAACGGAACCTATCGAGACGCAGTAGATTTCACCATCCCCTACCATGTGGAGGGAGTTGGAATTTTGGTCCACCGAGGCTCGAACATAATGTCTGCAGGAGATCTCGCCAGCAAGCGTCTACTTGCTTTCAAGGGAACTACTGCCTATGCGTGGGCCAAGACTCGTTTCCCCACAGCCCAAATTCTCACCAGATATCCTCCCGGAGCACGAGGCAACGTTATTGACCTTATTGTAAACGGCTATATTGATGCTTTCTTAATCGATCGTTCACATTTGGTTTGGATTGCCTCTCAGAGTGAAGAAGTACGAGTCCTCCCCGAGCAAAGAAGCCAGGAAGAGTTTGCTATCGCTGTGAAGAAAGGTAATGGCAAACTGTTGGACCGGCTAAACAGTGCGCTGGTTGCAATGTATAAGGATGGAACGCTTCACGAGCTTCGTGACAAGTGGCTCAGCACTTCAAATTGATTGTGCTCAGCGGCGTTTAGCCTTTGGTACTTTATCTTGAATTAGGTCCTGGGTTTTGCTGAAGTCCTCTTTGGACTCAAATGAATCCGGTGCCAGCCATACGCAGTGACCGGCGAATTCCATCAACATCCCGTCTTCATCTAAAATTGCTCGGGAGAGCTGATCCCACTTAAAGGTCTCTGCCGCAGATGAACCGATAGTTCTGGAAAAGCCCTGCTGAGAAAAACCGAACTTTTGCACTTCCCCGGCGGTTGGCAGCGATTTAAAAGTTCGTCGGCGAAGTGCGTTAAGCAAAAAGCTTCTTAAGAAAAACCAGTAAATAAAACAGGCGACAGCTCCGTGGCTGATCAGGTTCGGTCCGAATACGTAATAAGCAGCGAATGCTACCAGCAGACCTACCGAAAAAACTGTTCCCGTGAAGTAATCAAGGGCTCGACCCCGATCGTGGCGGCGAAGCGCAGCTGCATGCTTCAAATAAGTTGATTCGTCGAGCGTGAATTTAGCTTCCATCTGAAACTTTTAACCTACATTGTGCGCGAGGTTACTTTATTCAAAAAGCGAGCAGCATCAGGTTTACGCAAAAAATTCAGCACTAGTGCTGCTCCCACAAAAATTAAAATCCTATCGAGAAGTCCCGAAAGAATTGCGTCAATCATTCCAAAAATTGCGATCGATTCGTTGATCGCCAGCACTACTAGAACGGCGACAAAATACTTGCCGAGGACTTTCTCCACCTCCGTCTTCGCCGGCTGACTGCCAACGTTCGCAGCCTGACTTGATGCATTATTCATTAGAAAGAACCACAAGCCCTGAGCCATCAACGCGTGGATGACGGCCAATGCAGCGAAGACAATCCGCAGGATGTCGTCTGTTGATTGGACAGGAGCAGCTTGTCCAGAAACTACGACGTATGCAACGACAGCGTAGATTGGCACAGAAAACGTAAGCGCCAGCCAGACAATATTCAGTGCCCGACTGCGATGCTTAACTACTTCTTCGATTTCCGGACTAAACATGCCCTGCTCCTTTGTTGACGATATTTTACTTAGCAGTCCACGAGGCGGCAATTAGTATTATTGCCTGAGAGGCGTAGGGAAGCGGTATTGATTGTTAAAGCCCTTTCTAACCACCGTTCCAACGATTGTGTTGGGATTATCCGCGTCCACAGTCACCACCCCGTAAGTATCAGGTATATCGTTGCCGCAGATGTCGAGACTTATCTGGCCATTTGCGGGGACAAGCAACTCAATTCCACTGCCCAACACTGCGGTTCCGTCAAGACGCGTCATCTTTAAATTGAGTGACTGCGGAGCGTTCGTTGTATTTGAGAGCAGTAGTTCACAGTTTTGACCGATGTAAGTGTTGTAGGAACCTCGCAGTACTACGCCCAGCGCTTCGCGGGCTGCAATCCCGTATTGATATAGCAGCTCGCCGCCTGCCCCGCGGCCGTATTGCATCGCAGTAACAACCAGACCGCTGGCGACACTGCCTTGGATCTGCGCTACTCCTTTTGTCCCGGAAAGAATTGAGTCAGTAATCAAATGGTACGAGCCCTTGGCGGGGATTGCGTAAGATCCGGAATGAACCAAAGTTCCACTTTGCGAATAGATTTTAACTTGAGCGTTGTTGGCTACGTTGGCCACATTACTAATCTCAAGAATTGAGGAGCCGGTCGACGTATCTAGTGGCGCAACGAGCAGCTTGCCGCTGCCCTTTAAGCCATCAAATTGAGACGCCGTCATGAAATCATTCGCTGAGAAGTCGCCATTATTGTAGTAGTAGCGCACATTGCGAAACTGGAAGCTGGCCTCAGATTCTTCCGGTCGCCATTCGACTGTTCCGATCATGCTTGCGCCGAACTGGTGCGCTGAAAAATCACGCCGAGCCCCTGCCGGTAGCGTCACTTTTTCAAACCCTAGAACGACCCCGTCCATACCGTAGTAATACAAATCTCCCGCCTGCGCGGCCGCGGTGACATTTGTTAGTTGAATCCAGTTAGCTACCAAATTGGCTAACTCTGAGGTCGCATAACTCGGCTGATAGGTATTAAACGGAGCAAATTGGCTGCCAACTGCTGCATTCGAAAATGGCATAGCAAAGGCAAACTGATATCCACCAAACTGGTCAAGTCGGTAGTAGACCATTCGGCCGTCGATATCTCCGGGAGCCCCGTTGTGGCTGGTGCACACCCTACCATACGAGTCTGGAACTCGCCCCGGCATATCGTGCACTAACACATCAAATTGTGCGCCGGCCGGAATGTTAAAATTGAAAGTGCTTTGTGCTGCGCCATTGATATCGAAAAGTGTTGTTTGCAGGCTAACGGTGTGCGAACTCATATTAACGTGCTCCATTATATTGAGCATCGAAAGGTAGCCGTTCCACTCACTGCACACAGTAGTTCCAAGAACCGGAATAGCGCTGCCCGAATCGAGCGGGTCACTCCCATCCGTAACCTCCTGTCCATCCTCAACACCGTCGCCATCCGAGTCGGGGTTGTTAGGATCAGTACCCAGCAGAATTTCCTGGGCATCAGTCAGTCCGTCACCGTCACTATCTTCGCTTCCGCCTTCGCTTTGACTTCCTGCCTCTGAATCAATTGTGAAGTTCACCGTAACTGCGTTCGGACCAGTATTTCCGGCCAAGTCTGTTGCGCGAGCACTTACCGTATGCGGCCCCTCAGCAAGAACTGCCTGGGACTGCATGCTCCAATTGCCAGCCGCGTCAGCAGCTACGTTTCCGGCGTCGGCAGAGTCAACTACAATGGTCACATTGCTCAATGCTTCTGCTGTCCCTGCAAAGAGCGGCTGCGTATCCGAGAATATCTCCTGATGCAGCGGTGCTGTTACCACTGGAGCCGCAGGTGCTGTTACATCAACAGTTACTACGACCGCACTCGATGACGGGCTGGTTTGCTGACCATCACTAGCTTTAGCAGTAAGCGTGTGCAGCGCTTCACTCAGTGCCTGCGCAGGGACAAACGTCCAACTGCCCGAACCTGAAGCAGTAGTCGTGCCCAAGGACTGTGCACCATCGAAAACTTCGATCGAGACATCCGCGTCCGAAGTGCCGCTTATCGTCGGCGTCGTGTCAGCAACGTGGCTCCCGTTTAGCGGCGAGTTAATCACCGGCGCTCCGGGAAGGGTGCCGTCAATCGTAACGTTAACAGCCGTAGATAATACACTCGTGTTTCCAGCAGCATCGGCCGCGCTCGCTTCTAGCGCGTAGTCTCCGTCGCTAATTGGGGCACTTGGGACAAAGTTCCAGTTTCCAGCTGCATCCGCAGTCGTAGTACCTCGTGAGATGGCTCCAGCAAATACCTCAACGACAGCCAGCGCTTCCGCAGTGCCGCTTATCGGTGGATAGTTGGTCGTCAAAGTTTGACTTTCTACTGGATCTAAGATGACAGGGGCGCCAGGTGCCACAGTGTCTACGGTGACATTAACCGGTATCGACGGATCGCTGACGTGTGCATACGAGTCTGTTGCTACCGCAGTAAATGAATAGGGTCCGTCTGCTAAAGCTGTGGGAACAACGAACGACCATGCACCTGCACCATCAGCTGCGGTACTCCCCAAAGAATTTGAGCCCTCAAATACTTCTACATTAGCGAGGGGCTCAGCAGTTCCGACAATGGTGGGGGTAGGATTGTTCGTCGCAGACTGGTTTAGCGGTGACGTTATCACCGGCTGCAAGGCGGTAGTATCGATAACTATGCTTGAGCCTTCGCTCAGAGAACCAACAGCTCCAGGAGAGGAAAACGTTAGATTAGCATTTAATGCAGTCGAGACACTGGTTATAGTTCCACCGTTGAGATTCAGTGCTGCGCTTGATTGATAGTCTAGGTCCGCGGAATTTTCGCCGACTGAGACGGTGTAGCGAAAGGATAGACTGTTTGTTCCTGAGCCTGACAAATAGTATCCGACCCCGCCGCTATTCATTGCAATGCTTGGAGTGCCGCCTGAGGTATTAACGTTGACGGCCTCCGAGAAGATGACTGTGAAATCAATCGCGGCGCCTTCGATATATGTTCCGTCTGCAGTGATAGCAGCGACATCGGTTACGACGGGAACGACGACTCCAGCTAGATCATTTGTGATTCGGGTAATGAATCCATCGGCCGGTCCGTTATTCGTGTGCGATGTCTGATACGCGGTGCCGGTTACTGGATAGAGAATTGACAACGTATTCCCGGCAAACACAATGCTCCCATCGAGCGCTAAGGCTGCAGTATCCGCTGTCTCGAACCCAATTCCGCCGACATACGTTGCCGCCAACACGGCCCCTAAAATATTGTCGAGTTTCGCGACAAAGATGTCGCGTCCACCGTTATAGACTTCGGTATACGCACCTTCTGTCACGGGGAAATTTGTCGAGTCAGTCGACCCGACTACATAGACTGCACCGGCCGAATCTATCACCACAGCCTCGGCGTAGTCGCTGACACTGCCGCCTAGATACGTTGCGACATTAATTGTGGTTAAATTCGAATCCAAATCAGCAACGAAAACGTCCCGAGAGCCATTGCTGGTCTCAGCAGCTGCGCCAGTCGTAGTTGGAAAATTAGTCGACAAAGTCTCACCGACAACCACCAATCCCCCACTTAAATTAAATGCCAGGTCACTAGCATATTCATCCGCGGATCCACCGAGAAAGGTAGAGGCAGATAAAGTGGTAAGATCTGCGCTAAGTTTGGAAATGAAAACGTCGCGCCCATTGCGAACTTCGTCGACAACCCCTGTCGTCGTGGGAAAATCATCCGACAAGCTATCGCCGACGACAATCAATGCGCCACTTGGATCGCGCCTTAACACCGCGCTAAATTCGTCATTCGCGCCACCCAGCGCAGTCGAAGCAATTAGAGTGGTCAGCGTACCGTTAAATCGAGCGACAAATGAATCTCGCGCCTCAACTGTCTCGTCATACGCTCCAACCGTGACTGGAAAGTCACTCGACTGAGTATCTCCCGCAATAACAACGTCGCCGCTGTCCACTAAAACGGAAAACGCATAGTCGCTGGAAGCCCCGCCAAAATAGGTTGCGGCTATCAGACTGGTCAACGCAGAGTTGAATTGGGCAATAAACGCGTCACGACCGTCGCCCTCTTCATCGTATGCACCACCTGTTGCAGGAAAGTCAGTCGAGTCTGTCCAACCTGCGACGTACACGCTTCCTCCGGAAAGCGCGAGTGAAGTCGCACTATCGAGTCCGTCGCCGCCGATATATGTCGCAGCTATCAGAGTAGTCCCATCTGCACTTATGTTTGCTACGAACGCATCGCGTGTCGTGCTGTAAATTCTGTCATAGGCGCCAACGGTTGTTGGGAAATCCGTTGATTGAGTCCATCCGACCGCAACAATATTACCGGAGCCGTCGACTTTAATTTCTGAAATTACATCCTGCCCATCACCACCCAGAAACGTAGACGCCAAGATTGGGTCAATCACAACTGCATATTCGGGGTCGAAGCTTCCGAGCTCGAAGCCATATGAGCCGTCTTTGACTGCGTAGCGAACTTCAACCGGTCTGCGTTCCCAGCCTACCTGCTGATAGGCAAATGGTTTAGTAAACGAGAGTTTCGTCGAGTCGAATTCGACTTCAAGGTCCCCCTGCCCGCCGACATTCAGTGCTCGAGCACCTTCAACCTTAACAGCAATTCGTGAAACATCTGCCCCAGGTTGAACGATAAAGAACTTCTCAAAATTAGCCGTTAGGGCCTTCAATGATATATCAATACCCTGCCACACATTCTTGAACTGCAACGTACTAAAGGCAGATGCCGGAGCGACCTTCGCACCAAGCCCCTTGGCAAATGATAGTTGTGTTTGACGCTTCGCCAGTGCATGAAGCCCAGACGGCTGGGCATCTTGCCAAAGTTCCCTAAACGCAATGCCGCTTTTTGGCCCGGACGCAACACGATAGCTGATGCCACGTTCGTTGATAAACGCTCGGCCGGAATCAATATCGATGTAAAAGCGAACGGCCGGATTAAGCTGACCAATATTCTCTACGAAAGCTTTCTTCGACGGAACGTTAGTTATCGGCTGAGCAGGAGCCCCGAATGCTGGATGCACCGCACACAGCGCAGTTGATACTGCGGCGAACAACAGAACTGCTGGGCGGCAAAACTTACTAACAATCACTAGCTGCACTCGGTCATAGGCGCCGTACAGGCGCTCGACTTAATGCATTGCAAAACCCTCGCCTGCCCTGACCCGCTCCTCAGCTACACTGCCCGCCAAAACTTTGGCACTAGAGATAAGGGGCAAGCGCAGTAAGCTACTGAAAACGCTTAAGATTAGACCCGGGAGTTTGACTATAATTTAATCGGGTAAATAAGCGCGAGACGCTACGCTGACTTCTGTAACATTACGCTGCCGCAACTGAGGGTAATTCTTGCCGTTATCTTGAGAGTTCGCCTCAGTTAGCAATGGAGCGCTATTTTGCTCGCTTGGCGACCACGTAGCTCAGCCAAGTGTCGTCGTCGTCCAAACCGCGGTCAGTCTTGATAAAGACTTCCCCGTCGTCGTCTTCCTCATCCATCTCCCAGTACACTGCTGAATTAGAAAAGCCAGCTTCTTCCAGGCAGTCGAGCACTTCAGGTATCGTCCAAACCCGCCAGTCGTAAACGAAAGCGTCCTTGTAGCGCTCGCCAGATGCCATCCGAAATTCGATCGAATAAACGCCGTTGCGGCTGATCGGATCGAACGACTTGTGAAGCCAGCGATAGGTGTACCATTTTTTTCCCTTCTTTGGCCCAGATTCATGGCGATGAGTTCGCGTTTCTTTTTCCGGGATGCGAATAAAGCCTGGCCCCCCGACCATTTCCAAAACAAACACACCATCGCTGCGAAGCGATGCATGCACAGAACGCATGTATTCTAGAAGGCTGGCCCTGGTCTTAAGACCATAAAACGAAAAATTGCAGACTGCGGCGACATCAACTCCAGGCTGAATTCGATCGCGCACGTCCTGCTTTAGAATCAGCACGCGTTCCTGCTGAGCGGCAGTGAGGTCGGCATAGTGCGTCTGTCTGCCATAATTCAGAGGACTCTCACAGTTATCAATCGCGACCGCTTGACGACGATCACCGGCCTTAACCCATTCGCACGAAATCCAAAAAGTGCCCGCAAAGTCCTCGCGAAGAACTTGGGGGTCCGCTCCGCCTGCATCCTTGTAGAATCTCTCGAAAAGCCGAGCCTGTTCCGGCGCGTCCTGAACTGAATTCTCGTAAAGCGCGTAACGCACTTCGTCTGTCGGAACACAAATTTTAGATTTCTTGGAAGACATACCTGATTTACCCGATAATTTTAACCAGTCACAACTTCGCTAGACTCTCGAAATCGAGCCGATTGATCAAGAACTAAATCAGAAACTTAATGGTTTAGTTTTGCAACTGCCCGGGAGGGACTAGCTTGCATGATTTCTTAACACAGCTAACGGTTCCTTGCGAACTCGTGCATTCGTGTTTGCATGTGCCGCATTTTACATAATATTTATTGAACGCAGATCTCACACGCTTCTCATTCTTCTTGTTGATATACGCATCGCAACCGAAAGGACATGGCGCATCAACCCTAATGCAGTCAGAATCTTCTTCACAACGTCCCGCAAATTCGACCCTACGCCAAGTTTCGTCCTCCAGATCCGCACAATCCGCCATCACATCCGGCGCCCACAGCGCCAATAGCATTAGAGCGAGCAGAATTAACTTTCTTTTCATTGCCCAACTGCTCTGATGTGCTGATCGTTCGGTTTCGACAGCGGTTCTGTCTCAATTGCGCCTTCAGTTGCACTAAACGCATCGTGAACATCCTCTATTATCAAATACGCGGCCGGCACGATAATTAATATGATTACAGTCGAAAACAAAATGCCAAATCCCAGTGATATCGCCATTGGAATAAGAAAGCGAGCTTGAACGGACGTTTCGAAAATCATTGGAGCAAGTCCGAAAAAAGTTGTGAGCGATGTTAGTAAGATCGGCCTAAACCTTCGAACTCCCGCTGCACAAATTGCGTCGAATGCACTCAGTCCTTCTTCTATTCGCATTCTGTTGGCAGTAACCACCAAAACAAGAGAGTCATTTACCACCACTCCCGACAGAGCGATTATTCCGAACATGCTGATGATGCTTAAGCCGTAGCCAAGCATAAAATGTCCGCCGATTGCACCAATGATTCCAAACGGAATGCTCAGCATTACGATCAGCGGCTGCACGTAGCTCTTAAAGGGCACAGCGAGCAAAGCATAAATTGCCAGCAGCGCAACGACGAAGCCAACAGCCAGAGCCCCAAGCGACTCCTGCTGCGCTTCTTGCTCACCACCCAAACTAAACGACAACCCAGGATACTTTTTCTTCAGTTTAGGGATTTCGTTCAATGCGAGCTGCTCGCTAATCTTGTTAGCATTAGTTACTAACTCATCGACGTCTGCGCTAACCGTAACTACTCTGCTGCCGTCTCGTCGCTTAATTTCAGTATAAGATCGTCCTTCGCTAACTTCAGCAGCTTCAGAGAAAGGAACCTCTCCTCCGCTGGGCGTCCTAATCACGAGATCACTGACGGTTTGGAGCAACTCCCGTTCGTCTTTCGGCAAACGTACCATGACCTTGATTTCGTTTCTGCCCCGCTGCTGTCGCAGTGCTTCAGCGCCATAAAAGGCCGAACGCACCTGCCGTCCTAGATCTTGCGCAGTGATCCCTAAGCTTCTGGCAGAAGGCTTAATTGTGAAGCTCAACTGACGCTTGCCGTTTGAGACACCGTCATCGGTGTCTTTTACTCCTTCATATTCCTCCAACAGGGACGTCAACTCTCGTGCAGCAGCTTCAACAGTCTCTCGCGAACGATGACTTAAATTGTATTCGATTGCCGCACCTTCACTTGCCCCAGTTGACGCGATGAACGAAAGGTTTTCAAGTCCAACAATTTGGCCAACTTCACTGCGCCAAGCTCGAGAAAAATCTCCTCCACTGATGTCGCGAAACTCAGAGGACACAAGCGAAACCTGAACAGCAACAATATGGCTGCCGCCCAAACGCGAGGAAGCGGGGCCGGGTCCGAATCCGGCAAGACCCTGGCCAATTTGGCTGTAAATTCCTTTGGCAATACTCTCGCCTCCGTTCTTCTCGATTGCGCGCTTGGCAGCTTCGCGAAGCAAATCCTGCACGTGACGCGATTCCGCCAACGGCACTCCGAACGGAAGAGTTGCCTGGGCAGTAATCAAATCTGCGTCGATCTTTGGTAAAAAGGTAAAGGTAAGATGGCCACCGAGAACAACACCAGTGGCTACAAACAGGCTTGCTATCGCCGCAGCAAACGTCGCATAGCGATACTTAATGAACTTTAAAACTGCCGGGGCATAAATCTCATTTATAAAATAATCAAGCTTTCTGGATGCTGTCACGCCTGGCTTTCGCAGAGCCCTCCAAAAGGCATTGTCCTTACCTAAGTGAGACAAGTGAGCCGGCAGGACAAAAAGGGATTCAATTAACGAGACAATAAAGACTGCGACGACGACAGAAGGAATCTGTCGAAAAAACTTTCCGCTAATACCCGGCACAAAAAACAGCGGTAGAAAAGCCACAATATTAGTCAGCACAGCAAATGTTATCGGGCCGCTAATTTCACGCGTTCCAACAACTGCGGCACTCAACGCATCGAGACCTTTCTCGCGCTTTTCGTAAATGTTTTCTCCAGCAACAACCGCGTCGTCAACAATAATCCCTAGCGTTACGATAAACGCGAACAGAGAAATCATGTTAATCGATGCGTCAGTAAATGGAAAAAACAGAAAGCAGCCCAGCACCGATACCGGAATTCCCAACGTGACCCAAAAGGCCAGCTTTGGATCCAGAAACAGTCCCAAAAGCACCAACACTAACACTAAACCCAGTACCGCATTCTTAAGCAAGAGACCCATCCGGTCGCGGTAAATTTCAGAAGTGTCGCGCCAAATGGTGAGCCCAACTCCATCCGGCAGCTCCGGCGTTATGTAGTCGATGTAGTCATGGACTGCCTGCGAAACTGCCTGCGGAGTCTCGTCGCCGACCCTGTACACATTTACAAATATTGCAGGCTGGCCATTGAAGCTGGCTTCTTCATCTGTTTCTTGGAATCCGTCTTTGATTTGGGCTACATCTCCAAGACGCACGACCGTTCCATCGGCGGTGGTTGCGATTGGAATGTCGTTATACTCATAGCCGTAGTCGCGACGCTCCTGCGTTCTAAGCAGAATTTGGCCGCCCTTAGTTCTAACCTGCCCCGCCGGAAGTTCCAGCGCTGAACGGCGAACAATTGATGCCACTTCTTCAATAGTTAGGTTGAGTCTGCGCAGAGTTTCTTGCGGGATCTCGATCGAAATTTCGAGCTCAGGAGCTAAACCGAGCTCCACGTAGGTGACTCCTGGCCGCTGAACCAAGTCGTCTCTCACCCGCTCCGCGAGCTGACGCAGGCCTAAGCGATCTTCGCCGCCGTAAATAAGCAAATGAACAACTTGTTTTCTGCTTTCCACCAAACTGACGACCGGACGCTCTGCGTCCTCAGGGAATGAGGTGATGCGATCAACCTCGTTTTTAACATCCTGCAGAGCTTTCGAACGATCGGCTGAGGTCAAAAGTTCGACAACGACAGTTCCAGCGCCCTCGTTGGCAGTTGAAGTTACACGCTTAACGCCTTCAAGCCCACGCACGCCGTCCTCGATTGAAAGCACTATTCCCTTTTCAACCTCAGCTGGACTAGCTCCAGGATACGGAACAGAAACTCTGATAATGTCTGTCGAAAATTCCGGGAAAACTTCTTGCTTAACTTGAGTACTAACTATGAATCCTCCGACAAGGAAGATCACCATCAGAAGGTTAGCTGCAACAGAGTTGCGCGCCATCCAGGCGATGGCCCCTTCTCGAACGTTGCTCTCGCCGCCTGCGGCGCTCGCGCTTCCTGGAGTGTAATTCACTAAGTTGGCTCCGTTAGTTTGCTGGGCAGCGCGACTTCAACGATCATGCCTCGCATCGCTCCTTCTATTGAGCTAGTAACGATGCGAGCAGTTTGAGGCAGTTCAGCTTTGATGAAGGTCCAGTCTTTTTGCGAGAAAGCCGGTTCGGCCTTAACAACCTCGAGCATATTATCCTTGCCAACAATCCAAACGACAGAGCCTTCACGCAGCGCACGACGTGGAATGCGATAAACCCCGTGGACACGCTTGCCCGGGATCTCTACGCGGACGTAAGAACCGAGAAGCAGTGGATCCTCCTTAGAGTCTAGCGGACGGTCAACGGCCACCAGCAGCTGCGCCATTCGACCAACTAGGTCAACGTCTCCAAGAACCCGCACAAAGCGGGCGTTCCACTCCAGTTCGTGGCCACTTCCCATATCCTGAAAAACTTTTACCTGCAGAGCACCGCTGCTGTTGGCGTCAAAGTCGAGCCATTCCAGGTCACTCCTGGGAACTCGCACTCTAACGTAGAAAGCCTCCGTCGAAGCCAAACGCGCAAACGCATTTTGCGTGCTCAAAAACTTACCGGCTTCTACCGACTCCTCCAACACGACAGCATTGAACGGACTGGTAATAACAGTCCGCTCCAAATCTAGCTCCGCTTTCCTGAGCGCGCTTTTAGCAGCATTGACAGTAGCTCGCTTGGCCCGCAAATGAGGCTTTCGTAAAGCGAGTTCTTCGCCAAGCTTGCTGCGCTCTACCTCTCCTTCCAGCAGCCCCCATTCGTGCTTGGCAACAACTTGATTGCCCTCTTCCAACTTGAGTTCGAACAGTGCCTGCTCAAGAGCCGCCTTCGCACTTTCTACTGCGATTTCATAATCGCGAGGATCGACTTTAACCAGCTCTTCGCCTTCAGCAATCCTCCCGCCAACTTGAAGCTGCGGGTGCACACTCACCACCTCGCCGCTTACCAGTGGGCGGAATTCGACATCTCTAACAGCTTCAACCGTCCCAAATCCACTAATCGTCCGAGTCACATCAATTGGCGAGACCTCTTCAATCGAGACCAAAGCTGCCGCACGCTTAGCTTCGGCCTTGGGCGGACTTGTGCGAAACGCCATCAAGACCCAAGCAATAAAAAGTCCACCTCCAAGAATTCCAAGCGAAAGCAACGCTTGTCGATTCTTCATAAAACCGCCTTCACGCAAAAGTTTCATCTTAGGACACCTTAGATTGATTATTTTCACGGGGATTAAAACCATCTGGTGTGACGGTATTTTTGTGCCAGCGTCCACCGAGTGCTCGGTATAGCCGTGCTCTAGTGACTAGTAATTCACGCGTTTCCGTAAGGACGCGGCGTTCAACTTCCTGGGACGCCTGAACGGCCACAATGACATCAACGTAGTCAGTAAGTCCGTTAATATATCTCGACTTCGACTCTCTTAGCGTTGCTTGCGAAAGTTTAAACTGACTGCTTAAACGTTCGAGCAGTTTTCCCTGCCAATACTCCCTCGCGATAGAAGCTTCAACATCGCCAAGCGCGTTCAAGTAAGTATCGGCAAACGAATGCCATAGCTCCTCCGCACGCGCGGTCTGCCGGCGAACTTCCGCTCTGCGCCTTCCCCCGTCGACTAACGGGACAAGCAAGTTAGCAGCAATACTGCCAGCCTCCCGAGTGAACGCATCCGAAAATTCTGCTGCGCTAAATTCATACGATAGGCCCAGTGTCAGCCGGGGGAACCTGTCTGCGAGAGCCGAAGCGATGCTGTATTCCGCTCCGGACATTCTGCTTTGTGCGGCTCTCAGATCGGGCCTCGCTTCGAGCAAATCAAGCGGCGAAACAAATTCTGGCAGCGGCGGCAAGTCAGGCAGGGTGCCTTCAATAACCTCAAGTTCAACTGCAGCAGACGGCGGCTTCCCGATTAGCACTGCCAGTTGGCTACGCACCTCTTCAAGGTTGCGCTGCACTCGCGGCAATTCAGACTTTGTTGCGGCAAGCTGTTGACGCTGCTGCAAAACTGCAAGCGCTGTACCTTTCCCGACTGCGAAGCGCAGTTCCGTCAGCTCTAGCAGGGTTGAGCCAACCTGAATCTGATCGTTAAGCACGTCCAGCAGAGACTGCAGCTCCTTTGCCCTGAACCAAAGTTCGACAACCGTCCCCGACAATAACAACGCCGTCTGCTCGACGTCAGCTTGCACGGCTTCCGCTTCAAACTCCGCAGCAGTCTTCTGCGACGCAATGCGCTTCCAAATATCTGCCTCAAAAGAAAGTCCACTCTGAACAACAAAGCGGTTATAGTACTGCTTGCTCGGTATTGTCGTTCCGTCTTGCAAACGCAGTGCATCATCGTCAATTTTGTTTCTTGTGGCACCACCTCCCGCATCTATCTGCGGATACTGAGTGCTTCCGGCAATTACAGCCGCCTCGCGCACCTGAGCTAGCCTGCTCCAGGCCGCTTGCAGAGAACGGTTGCTCTGCAGGGCTTCCTCTACGAGAGAATTCAATCTTGCATCTCCGAAAGCCTCCCACCAGCGCTGATGGATTTGCTCGCGTGGAGCATCGGCCGCTACAAACTTTTCTGCACGATAGTCCGAAGGAACTTTTTCCAGCGCCGATCGATCGAGACGGGGAGAATATGGACTGCAGGCTGACACCAAGCATACTGATAGAAGCATGCGGCTAAACCTCATCGTCCGGCCTCATTTAAAGAACCGGACTCCATTCCAACGGTGCAAAATCGAACTAGATTTTCGATCATGCTCTCCTGACTTAAATCGCCTTCGAAAAAATGCTCCATAAAATCAGGTCTGAGCGGAAGCAGCATTGTCTGAACCATCGCGCCGGCTGCGAAAAGCATTCTCATTCTTCTCTCATTCAAAGTCAGATGAGGTGCGCTCTTCTCCAGCTCCCCAAGGTACTGCTCAAGGACTGTTTTTAGCTCGCTAAATAGAACAGCTTGCACAGCAGCGTCTGTTTCCGCGTGAGCTCTCGCTACAAGACGCGCAAACGATAGGCCTCCTCGAGATTCGTCTCTCGTCAGCGCTACCGCCGGAGCAAGAAACGCTCGGAATAGTTCCTCAACTGGAACGGACGAACCAGAATACTTTTCGCGCAGCACTTGCAGATTGGACAGGCGAACTTCATTAACTTCATTAATCCGTCTGCCAAAAACTTCCCTGACCAGCTCGTCCTTCGAACCAAAGTGATAATGAATAGCAGCGATATTTACGTCAGCATCCGCGATGATGCTTCTAAGAGAAGTCGCACCAATGCCATACTCGCCAAACAAGCGCTCCGCAGAATCAAGAATCTTTTGTTGGGTGGAATCGGCCGCCATTAAATCAAACGCTTGATTGAATCAGTTGTTTCAATAATATCACAGACACTTACTCGAAGCTAATGGCAATAATATCAATATATTACGTGAGGACCTGTCTTCATCATCGCCATAAACAAGGTAATCCTGACTGTTTACTTTAGGGGAAGCGGCGGCCTAAAATAGCCCAGGAAACCGATGCAAAAAGGCTGAGTTCTGCCTGGATATACTTCGAACTTAAGGAGCTTCTGTAAAATGGCGGTACGACCTCGCGCACCGAGATACGAGAGTAAAGAGCCTTTCGAGGAGGAGAGCGGAACCAAGGAACGCATCGTAATTATCGTCGCGCTGGTTCTGGTTGCTGCATTGACGGTCGCAGATTTAGTTGAAGACCGTATTGAAGGCGCTACCCTGTCACACCTAGTAACCGAGGGAGTAGTTGTCCTAGCAGCGACTGCCGGAGCGCTGTACCTAATGCGGCAGCTACTTAAAAAATCGCATGCTAAGAATCGCGTGCTGTTCGCGGACATGGTTTCAGCTCGTGAAGATGCGAAGAAGTGGCGCGCTGAGACAGCTTCGCTACTGACGGGGTTGGGCCAGGCAATTGACGTTCAGTTCGAAGAATGGAGACTCACCGACGCTGAAAAGGAAGTCGGTCTGCTTTTGCTTAAAGGACTGAGCCACAAAGAAATTGCTGAAATTCGCTCCACTTCTGAGAAAACAGTTCGTCAGCAAGCAGCTTCGCTCTACGGCAAAGCTGCACTAGAGGGACGCGCGCAACTTTCGGCGTTCTTCTTGGAGGACTTACTTCTCGGCGTCAAAACCGATGCGGCAGCTTAGCACAATCAATATTTGCTACCAGTCAGCGACTCTCCCGTAAATTGCAGCAACGTCTCTGCTGCCTTGCAGAGACTTCAAAAGCCCCCACATTTGGTCCCCATAAGAAAAGTGCCACCACTCATGAGGCAGCCTGCAAAATCCGGCCTCTGACATTATCTCGTTTAATAAACTTCTGTTTGCATGCATCCGCACACCGTAATCATCTGTAGAACTTCGGTAAAAGTTTGGCAGCGTTTCGCTGCAGATTGCGTCAATTTCCCCGCCCATATCGACCACCTCTCCGCGGGAGTCGATCAATGTCAAATCAACTGCTGAACCGGTACTATGGGGGGTTGGCAGAGCCAGGTCTTCACTTGGCATCGCCCAAACTTTGTAAACTTCACTCATGATAGAAGCCAACTGTTCGTCGGAGGCGCTGTCGGGATCAATCCCGCGCTCAGCGGCAACCTGGTTTCGCGTATATCTCACCATGTATTCCTGAACTTGGTTAGGTCGGTATGCGTCGAAAATTTTTAGTCCCCAATTCGGCTTTCGTTGACGCAACAGCTCCTGAGCCGCCATCAAGCGAAAGAGAACGCCTTCCCGAACCCAAAATGGAGAAGCTCCTTCGTATTGCGCCCCAGCAGCCAAGTACGGATGCGGTTCGAATCGGGCAAATTCAGATCGCGGCAATTCGCTAAGCGGCTCGCCGCACTCCTCTATAACAATTAACGAGCGGTATGGAAGGGTATCTCCGCATGACTTTGCAAGCTCAAGTTCGTCGGCGGGATTTCGTCCTGCTCCGCCGAACCTCTCTCGTAGCGCCGCCAGCGTCATAATTAACGCGGGAGTCCAAGAACTCTTTGGGCAATGATGCCTCGTTGAATCTCTGAGGTACCGGCAGCGATGGTACGTCCCCGAGAATACAAATAGCGGTGCTGAAACAGACCATCGGCCCATGCACACTCACCATCGCTATAAACCGAATCAGCTCCGAGAAGCTCCAAGCCAAACTCGTTGATTTCCTGAAAAACTTCGGACCACAGGAGCTTATCCATTGAGCCTTCCGGCCCAGGGTGACCGCCGTCCTTGTACTGCACAAGATGGCTTAATGCGAGCGCACGAAGCGCCATAGATTTTGCTTTCAGCATCCCGTAGCGAGCACGCAGATCTTCACTTGCACTTCGCTCTTCGAGTAGTCTCGCAATGTCCTGGAGAGCTGACTCAGATTGAAGATGCCGTGCAAAAGTCAGCACGACCCGCTCGTACATCAAAGTCGATATCGCTATGTTCCAGCCGTCGCCCGGCTTACCAACCATATTTTCCGGCGGCACCGCCACGTTGTCGAAAAATACTTCGTTAAACTCCTTGTCACCGGATATTTGTGTCAGCGGCCGAACGGTAATGCCTTCGGACTTCATCGGCACCAGAAAATAACTTAATCCTTTGTGCTTCGCAGCCGCGCTGTCGGTGCGAGCGAGCATGAAGCACCACTCGGCGACCTGAGCAAACGATGTCCAAACCTTCTGTCCTTCGATTATCCAGTCTCCCGAATCGTTCAGCACCGCCGTCGACTTAAGCGACGCCAAATCAGAACCTGCTTCCGGTTCGCTAAAACCCTGACACCAAACCTCTTCGGCAGTAAGAATCTTCGGCAGAAAACGCTTTTTCTGATCAGAACTTCCGTGTTTAATTAGCACGGGACCGACCATGGTCAGGCCGAAAATATTAATTAGCTGCGGTGATCCAGCCTCAGCAAGAACTTCCTGCACCACCGCTTCCTCCACGATGCTTAAGCCTCGCCCGCCAAATTCCTCAGGCCAATGCACCCCGACCCAATTGCCCGACGCAAGTTTGCCCTGCCACACCCGGGATACATTGATAAACTCCTCCAAGGAAACTTTCTCAGCGAGCTGCGGCGGCGGGTTGTCCTTCAACCAGCTGCGAAGTTCCTTGCGTAGGGATTCCGTCTCGGGGTTCAACGACAATGAAATCATTTAATAGCTCTGTCCTTTAAAGTTATTAGTCAGGTTGATTGCGGCTTCAAACACCTGACTAAACTCGAGGCCGCGGTCGTTTGACACCACATCGTCAAGCACGAGTTCTTCAAAACTACTCTCCACATAAGACACGCGCCTGACGAATTCAGACGCAGAATCTTCTTCCACACTCACGACTATATTCTGCTGATCGACCGAACGCCTCAGCGAAAGTACCAAGCGATCATCCGCCGAACCAAATTCAAACCTAAGCTCAAGCAGCGTCCCATCTTCGAGGCTTGCATTAGGCTCGCCTTTAAACGACATTTTTCGAACCGTATCAGTGCCGAAAAGGTCGACATTCAGCTGCGAGTCATCTTTGGTGAAAGTTTGGAATGTCGAGTTAAGCGAGGAGCCAATCCACGCGCCAAGCAATACTGCATCTGCACCCATCCTAGGCTGAGCGTTCTTGTCTGCCGTTACGATTTCGATGGTGGCAAGAGAATCAGTGCGCCCGGAAATGCGATCAAGATTAAACTGCTCGCGGACCAGCGAGCGCCAGCGACGCAGCCGCCGCCAATTCACGTCTCGAAACTTATAATTCTGCTCACTGTAAATTCCGGAGACCCCGAAGCTGCTTTGGCCAGCGTCATCGCTGCTTTGGGCAATTATCGATTGCAAGCATTCCCCAAAAGACTCAAAGCGGGAAGAATCGAAGATCACTCGATCACTCATCCGATCGCTCGCGGCAACCAGCTGCAACACTCCCTGCTCCTCAACCGGGCAGTCCCCATCCAGAGGGTTCCCTAGCAACAGCAAATCAGCCGCAACATCCGGTACCAAGTTTGACAGCAGAAGGTTCGGAATATGTTGAGCGGCCGCCGGTTTGACTGAAATATAGATCTCTTCGGAACAGACGTGAGAACCAGAACTTGCTAGCACACAGCGCGAAGACACTGCGGTTCGCAGATCCCCCCCGTCGGCTGATGAGTCCAGCATCTCAATTATGAAAAAACGGGAGGGGTGCACTATGCAGAGAGACTCGATTAGAGCGTCGATCCTAGAATTTATCTTCTTATCGGGCGACGGAGGAAGCAGCATGATTATGTTGCTTAGCGTCGCTCGTATGCGCATCGACTGATCTTTCTCACCGTGCGCTTTCGCATCCCGTACGTCGTCAGTTGCTGCGTCATTCCAACTTGACGCGAGTGCGCTGCGGATTTCCGACGGCGGCACCTCAACCTTTCCGACCGACATCACTAAAGCCTCCTCCAGCCCCGACCAATTTCGCGCTGCAGCAATTCATCGGCAGCTTTGGGCCCCCAGGTTCCTGACTCGTAACCGTAAACGGGAGGAGTCTGCCCTTCCTTACTTTCCCACATAGAAAGCAAAGGTGAAACAAGGTCCCAAGCCTCTTCGATTTCATCGTTGCGGGTAAACAGTGTCGGGTCTGCGCGCATACAATCAAGCAACAGACGCTCATACGCTTCCGGCGGCTCAATTCCAAATGAAGTGCCGTAGCTAAAATCCATATTTACTTCCTGCACACGAACTCTAGGACCGGGAGGTTTGGAGCTGATACGCAAGGAAATTCCTTCGTCTGGCTGGATTTCAAACGAAAGTATGTTAGGTCGCAGCAGCTCCAGGTCTTCCCCCTGAAACAACGTATGCGGGGCGCTTCTAAAGTGAATCGAAATTTCGGTAACACGTTTGGCCAGACGCTTGCCCGCTCGAAGAAAAAACGGCACTCCCGCCCAGCGCCAGTTGTCGATCGCAAGCCTCATGGCGACAAAGGTTTCGGTTTCAGAGTCAGGATCGACTCCTTCTTCAGCCAGGTAGCCGTTAACTTTCTCTCCTGCAACTGAGCCGGCGAGGTACCTCGCTCGAACTACATTCTGCCGGACTTCCGCTGCATTCAACCGATGCACAGAGCGAAGGACCTTAACTTTCTCATCTCGCACCGCATCGGCTTCAAACGCAACCGGGGGTTCTAGTCCAACCAGGCAGAGGAGCTGCAGCGCATGATTCTGAACGATGTCACGCAAGATGCCTGCTTTATCGAAGTATCCGGCGCGCGATCCGACTCCGATCGACTCGCAGACCGAAATTTCAACGTGATCAATATACTTGTGGTTCCAAATTGGCTCGAAAATTCCGTTGGCAAATCGAAACACCAGTAAATTTTGAACCGTTTCCTTCCCAAGGTAGTGATCGATTCGGTAAATTTGGTCTTCATCCATCGAGTGCAGCAGCGCTGTGTTAAGTTCACGTGCACTTGAAAGGTCGCGTCCAAAAGGCTTCTCTACAATCACTCTAGAGCGCGGTGCTTCCCGGTAGCCTTCGCGGCCGCGCTCCAATAGACCAACGTCCTTGAGCATGCCGGCAATTAGTTCGAAAAAGTTAGGAGAAGTCGCGAAATAAAATATTCTATCGTGCTCAACTCCTGCCGCCTTATCAAGCTCATTTAGCTTCGATTTGAGGACCTCATACGCAGCAGGATCCCTGAAGCCCCCGACAACGTAGTGGCAATGCGACGCAAACTCGTTCCAAATCGCCTGATCAATTTTGCGCCGCCGTGAGTGCTTTTCTACTCCTTCCAGCAGCGAAGCTCTAAGCTCAGCGTCTGTCCATTCCCGCCTGGCAAAGCCAACCAAAGAGAAATGTGTCGGCAAATGGCCGTCGACGGAAAGGTTATACAAACCAGGAACAAGTTTGCGATGAGTCAGGTCGCCGGTCGCACCGAAAATAACGACAACACTCGGACGAATCGCAAACGAACTTGACTGCGCAGACTCAAACGGATTCGCCACTCTGTCCTCCTAGACCTTACTTCGCTTCTTTAACGGCATGACCGCCGAACTGATTGCGCAGAGCTGAAAGAAACCTATCGCTAAAAGTATTGCTCCTTCTCGAACGGAAGCGGGCAAACAACGCGGCGGTAATGGTTGGCGCAGGCACTGAAAGATCAATCGATTCATGCGCAGTCCAGCGGCCCATTCCTGAATCATTAACCCAACCTTCTAGTTCAGAAAGTTTTGGGTCTTCCTTAAGCGCTCTAGCTCCCAGCTCCAGCAGCCAAGATCTGATGACACTCCCGTGATTCCATAAATCGGCAACTGCCGGCATATCAACATCAAACTGACAGGCTTCAAGCAAATCAAATCCTTCGGCATAAGCCTGCATCAACGCGTACTCGATGCCGTTATGAATCATCTTAACGTAATGACCAGAACCGCTCGCACCGATGTAAAGATACCCATCCTTGGGAGCGAGTGTTTTAAGGAGTGGCTCAACTGTCTGAAATGCAGACTTGTCACCGCCAATCATCATGCAGTAACCGAATTCAAGACCCCAGACACCGCCGCTAGTTCCAATATCTAGATAATGGATACCATGCTCTTTGAGTGCCGCGGCTCGACGCATGCTATCTTTGAAATTTGAGTTGCCCCCGTCGACAATTATATCTCCCGGTGAAATTTTCGACTTTAGGGCAGTAATTGTGTTGTCGATCGGGTCTCCCTGCGGAACGAGCATCCAGAAAATGCGCGGCGAGTCGAGCTTCGCGGCCAAGTCTTCAACTGAATCGGCGGGCTGCATTCCTTCGCCGGCCAGCTCTTTCACCACATCCGCGCTGCGGTCGTAACCGCAAACTTCATGCCCGCCGCCCAAAAGTCTGCGAACCTGATTCGCGCCCATTTTTCCTAGGCCGATATACCCTACTCGCATAGTCCCCCCTTATGAGAATGTCTAATTGTCTATCTGACTTTTGATGCCGGCCTGCAGAGCCTCAAACGACTCGGAGAAGGCACGCACTCCGTCAATCTGCAGCTGAGTAAGAATTCCCTCAATATCTACACCAAGCTCTAGGAGAGTATCGCGCTTTGCGTTATCAGCTTTGAAGTCTAGCTTCATTGCTTTCGGCTTGCCGTGATCGGCGAACGCGTCAAGCGTGTTGTGCGGCATAGTGTTTACTGTATGAGGCGCGATGAGTTCCTCAACATACATTACGTCGCGGTACTCGGGATTTTTAGTGCTGGTACTGGCCCAGAGCGGACGCTGAACCGCCGCGCCAGCAGCACGCAAATCCGCAAAGCTGTCACCATTGAATATTTTCTCAAATTGCTCGTAAGCCAACCTTGAATTGATAATCCCGAACTCGCCCTTCATGCCGCTGGCTACTTCCCATTTCGGGCCTTTTTCCGCCGCAATTTCATCGAGGCGCTTATCGACCGCCGAATCGACGCGGCTCACAAAAAAGCTCGCAACAGAACGAATGTTTTCGACGGACTCGCCGCGCGCAACACGGGCACGCAGCGCTTCACAATATGTGTTCGCCACCTCCACGTAATTCTCCACTGAGAACAGCAGTGTGATGTTGATACTGATGCCGCGCTCTAAGCAGGTGCGCACAGCAGGGATTCCCTCGGGAGTACCGGGAATCTTAATCATGATATTTGGACGATCGAGCTTCTCATACAAGCGCACAGCTTCGTTAATAGTCTCGTCCGTCTTGCGGGCGAGAAGCGGATTTACTTCGATACTTACGAATCCGTCATCTCCTCCGCTTTCGTCATAGACTGGTCGCAGAATATCCGCTGCTTCAGCTATATCTTCGATCGCGATTGCCTCGAAAATTTGCTCGAGTGACAATCCCTGCTTGTTCAATTTTTCAATTGTTGAATCGTAGACGCTGCTTCCGCGAATCGCTTTGTCAAAAATGCTGGGATTGCTTGTAACGCCGCGAACGGAAAAATTCTTCACAAGGTTCGCCAGTCCGCCCGATTTAAGCAGAGTGCGATCAATGTTGTCGTACCAGACGCTGGTTCCAAGCGGCAACAGCTGCGAAAGCGGATTTGTGCTCATCTACGACCTCCCTCCAAAGAGTATTTACTCTGCAAGCGCCAGGACAGACCGATTGGACCATCCGGCGCAACAACTTAGCAGAAATATTGTGTCAGGAGATCGTAGCGCAAATGCCAGCGCTAGTAAAAGAGTGTACAGAGCACCGCACGCGCAGCCTTGCGCGGACTAACTGCTGCGGTGCAGTCCGGTTCTAATAAATTTCAGCGCTCAACTTTCGTTCGGATTTCTCACGCTGTTCGTCTTTTTCCTCTTCCAGCGCGAGCCTAAGAAGCCCCAATTCAAGTGCAACCGAAGACGGTCCAAATCTAGGAGTAACTGTCGGACGACGTCTACGCTTACGGCGCGTTCTAACAATTTGCATAATTCAGGTCCTTTTGGTGTCGTTATTAGTTTGTATTAGTTACAACCTATTACGGTAACGACTTGTCCGTAGAACCACCGCCGCAAAACCTAGCGAAACAACGGTAACACTCTGAGCATTATGAAGAGCCTGCAACCTGAAATGCTGTAAAAAAATCAGCAGGTTACAGTCCGAAGTACGCATTCCCACTACTTTATTGAATTTATTATGAATGTTTCGCCGCGGAACGTGACTCAAAATATTGAAATACTCCCGACTAAGAGCATAAAGTCTCAAAGTCACGTCATTTTTTATATGAGAATCCGGAAATACCATGATTGAGCGAAAAGACGTCCCCGCTTCCGACACCTGGAACTATCAAGCCCTCTACTCCAATGAAGCCGAGTGGGAGGCAGCCTTCAAGGCCCTGGAAGCCAAGTCGGATACTATTTCTAGCTACAAAGGTCGACTCGGTGAGTCTGCCGATACGCTCGCCGAAGCTTTTGATCTGCATTACGGGCAGCATCGCGAGCTGGATAAGATCTACACCTACACAAAGCTGCTTAGTGACGTAGACATCTCTAACTCTGAGAACCTGGGGCGGGTACAGCGCGCAACCAATCTTGCTTCTAAGCTCAGCGCAGCATCGAGCTTTCTTCGCCCCGAGCTGTTCGAAATCCCAGTTGATACTCTTAAACAGTTTATGAACGCGCCTAAGCTGGCCCCCTACCGCCACACGCTGGAAGCACTGATTCGACACCGCCCGCACACCTTATCCAATGACGAAGAACGTTTGCTGGTAATGGCTGCGCAGGCGCTGAGTTCACCCGATAAAATTTACACGCAGCTAGCCAATGCTGATATGCAGTTCGGCACAGTTCAAGCCGGCGGCAAAGAACATATCCTTACTCACGGCTCCTACGGCGTTCTCATTAAGAATCAAGATCGCGCTGTGCGCAAAGATACTCAGACGAAGTACTACGCCCAATACGAGCAGTTCAAAAATTCCACCGCCGCTGCTCTGACGGGCTCGTACCAGAAAGACGTGTTCTACACTCGCGCGCGCAAGTTCGACTCCTGCCTGGAACGCGGTCTGTTCGACGACAATATCCCGACAGAGGTTTACACTAATCTAGTCGACACCATCTCAAAGAATTTAGATTCACTTCACAGATACTACAGCGTTAGGAAGCGCTTGCTTGGACTTGAAGATCAGCGCCTTTATGACACTTACGTCCCGCTTGTTGCCGAAGTAGATTTAACGATCAATTACGAAGAAGCCGTCGATTATATGTGCGACGCACTAGCTCCACTTGGTGAAGAATATACCAATATCCTAAGACGCGGCCTGCTCGACGAACGTTGGGTCGACCGCTATGAAAATAAAGGCAAGCGAAGCGGGGCCTACAGCGGCGGATGCTACGACAGCTATCCTTATATTCTGGTGAGTTATAAACAGGACGATATCCGTTCAATGTTCACCCTGGCCCATGAAGCTGGGCACTCGATGCACTCATACTACGCTCATCGAGCACAACCCTACCACTATTCCGCCTATTCAATTTTCGTTGCCGAAGTAGCCTCAACATTCAACGAGGCACTGCTATCCGCCCATCTGCAGGAAAAGTTTAAAGACGACAAGAGCGTGCTGATTTATCTGATCAATCAGCAAATCGACGACATCAAAGCCACAATGCACCGCCAAACTATGTTTGCTGAGTTTGAGCTTGAGGCCCACAAGGTAATCGAGCAGGATCTTCCACTAACCGTAGATGTCTTTAGTTCGATTTATGAAAAGCTGCTCACCAAGTATTTTGGCAGCAGTGTGATAATCGAAGGCAACGACAGGCTGGAGTACTCGCGGATTCCGCATTTCTATTGGTCCTTCTATGTTTATAAGTATGCAACTGGTATTTCGGCGGCAATTGCTCTCGCGGATCGAGTTTGCAGCGGAGGGACTGCGGAGCGCGAGGACTACCTCAATTTTCTCAGAGCCGGTTCTAGCCAGTATCCGCTGGAGATCCTGAAAGACGCAGGAGTCGATATGGCCAGTCCTGAACCCGTCGAGAAGACTTGTCAGCTATTCTCTCAGCTCGTAGACAAGCTTGAGACCCTGATCGATGCGTAGCGCCCCAGTTAAGTCTGCGTAATTTTAACGCTTTTCTTAAGTGCTAGTATTGATTGACTTTATCCTACCCCGGTATTACTTTATCCAACTAAAGCGCTTTAGTTGGATAAAGTATCAGTATGTCCTCAGTATTAGACAATAAAGACGTCAAAGCACTCTGCAAAGCTTTTGCTTCTCTCGAAAATGAGCGAGAAGCTCGCGCATTCCTGCGCGACTTGCTGACAGAAGGCGAAATGCTCGAATTCGGCCGCCGCTGGAAAGCAGCCCAAATGCTTAATGATAATCTTTCTTATCGTGACATCGAAGCGGAGACCGGACTTAGTTCAACAACGATAGCCCGCATTTCAAAGTGGCTTCAGGGCGGCACCGGCGGTTATCGAAAGATGCTCGACAAACAGTTCCCCTCGGGAGCTTCACCCCGACATCATTGATTCCCGGTGACAGGGAAACGCTGAACACGGCGCTAGTTGAGTGCGCCTGCACAAGCTGTGCGGGCTGACAATTAAATATGAGTAGAAGCAAAGCAACTGCGAACAGCTAGGCTGTAGTCTAATACGGCCGGACTGTTCGTGGTCCCAGTCAATCGCAACTGCGGTATTCCACCGCATTACCCGGTCATTAAGACCAGAAACGAGGTTCCCAACATGAAAGCGACAACGATTTCGATCGTACCGGCTTCGGCAGAGGATGCTGCGTCGGTGCGCCCGATCATCTCCGGCATCTACGCCCGCGCCTTCCGCAGACCGCCCTGGAACGAGGAGTGGTCGGACGAGGAGGCCTGGGACGCGATCGAGGCGAAGATGGATCGCGGCGCCGACCTCTTCCTCGCCATCGACGAGGACGGTGAGCAGATCGTCGGTCTCGGTCTCGGCATCGTCCTCACGGACGACTACCCCGACATCGGTGACCTCACGCGCTTCGGTCTCGCTCCCGGCTCGTACTACTGCATCGACATGGCGGTCTGCCAGTCGCATCAGCGTCGAGGGATCGGGGGTCAGCTGCTCGAAGCTCGTGAGAGACGCGCGCGCGAGCTCGGCGTCCCTGCCATCGGCATGCGCACCCGTCCGGACAACACTCCCTGCGTTGCCTGCTACACCCATCGGGGCTACTCCCATACGGGCACGTACCAGGTCGTCACGGGGCACGTGGAATCTCCGCGTGCAGTTCATGTCAAGCAGCTGTGAGCCCATCGCTCAAGCTCGTCAATGCGCTGCTGCAGAGCGCACGAAGCAATTCAATCAGAGGTTCCCCCGAGCGCCGTGTTGGAGAACTGCAGCTCTCCAACACGCGCCGGAACCAAGTTTGTTTACAAGGTCACAGGCGATCGACTGCGGACCACGGCTTCAATTTTATGGGCGGTAGAACAAACGCAGCTTTATCTGAACAACTGTGTGCTGCGAGTCATGGACGCCGTCTGGTGATGCGAACCACTGATAACACTCTCCATCAATCTGAATTCTACCCGCTCCTCCAAAATTCGTGTGTCCGCCGCTGGTCAAGTCGACGACCTGCCCACGGCTCGTGATATTTCGCGAGATATTCGACGAGACTTCTTCCCCGGCCGCCAGAGACCCGGTAAAGTGCTTGTAATCGTCTACCGTTGCTAAATCGTCAAAGGCCCAGCGAGTAAGCAACTTTGCCCGGGCTGTAAGGTGTGACGAATAATTGTAAAAAATCGTTTGTCCGCTGTCGTTAAATACAGACATTGCACCAAGCGTTTCCACGCTTAGCTCTCCGACATAGAGACTCATCGTCGCTGGAAGCTGGAAATCAATCTGTGATGACAATACCCCGTCACACTCTACAGTCTCGAGAAACGTGAACTCAATTACTTCGGCGGAGCATACTGAAGCCGACAAAACTAAAGTAAACAGCGCAAATATACATCTCTTCATGAACAAACCATCCCTATACCCGGACATGCCGAGCCTAAACCTGCAGCTATAAGTATGGGGAGAGAATGTATTTAGAAAATTGCAAGAAGTGTTCCGTAGACTCACCTAATGCATCGATTGCGTTGTACCTGAATTGACCACAAAGTTGGCAAATATTAACGACGTGCCTAAGTAAGTACTTGCAATAACAGAACACTACTCAAGCAGCAGCCGGCGAGTCTGAGGGTCGCGCATTTTCCAAATTTCGCGGTCTGTAAGGAAATGGTGAAAATTAAAGGCAGAAAAGGACACAACAAACGCGGCGGTAAACGGCACGCCAAATTCGCTAATGATATACGGGACACCGACATAGATACAGATTCCACCAGCCACCACCACAGCAAAATAGCGTAGCGCACTGACATCCGTTAGGGCCTCGGCAATGCGATGGTTGCTTAGGCCATTCGGTAAGCCTGCTTCTTTCAGGTAATAAGCTGTCGCAACGACCATATACTGGCTCCCATGGTACAGCGCTGGAACGAACAGCCAGAGAGTCGAGGACAACTGACCACTGACGATAAAAATAGCCGCGCCAGTTATCATTAGCAGTAGTGCGGGAAAGGGAATAACTTCTCGTCTCACCGCCGCACGCCAGGTCGTCATAATCGCAAATACAGCGATAGCACCGGCAAGCATATAAACTGAACACAAAAACATCCACTGCGGCAGCGGCCCAATAAACGGCAGCTGATAGTACAAAAAGTTACGTCCTCCCCATTCAGGAAAAGTTAACTCTCGAAGAATCGCAAATAACGTAGTGCAATGCGCCAGCAACCAAAAAATTCGCTTATGAAGTGCGCTTAGTCGGTAATTCTGCTTATAACAATACAGCAGAGCAAGACCGTAAGTTTGGGCCATGTAGTGGTGAATCACCAGCAGAGTGTATGCCTTCAACATATAACGCGGCATATCGTCGATAAAAACACCTACCACTATCGACACCGCACAAAGTAAAGCAGCCCAGGTTGTACAAAAATGGTACTTCTTCCTGCTCTCCTCATTTCGATAAACGCGGACTAGAGTCGCTGCGGTATGCGGGTCTGAAAAAAGGTGACCGACGAGCACTAGCAGCGCCAACACTGCAGGCGACTGCTGGAAGCTTGCTAAGTCCGAAAAAAAGATAAATCGCGCGGCAAAGAACAGCCATACAAGGCCGCCGCAGCAAAATAACAGATCTATTGTCGGATGAAGGATCCAGGGATAGGGCTTTGGTCGAGGCACATTACTGTTCTGCTCGTCTGGATACGCCAGTGACTCCGCGTGTGCGTAAGCTTTCATGCCCTCACCGACCCCCGTGCTGTCCGCGCGGAGCCTGCCCGCGAAAGATTAACTACGCCATCAGGCCAGAAACGCCCGGATTTATCTATCGGGACTTTAAAACGGTCCGACAAACCTCGTCATTTCAGCACCTTAACTAGGTAGAGCAAAAATAATGGGCGATTATTGATTAGCAAATATCTGACCTATAAATTGGTATAAGCGTGTGAAGAGAGTTTTTATCCTGACCCCCGAAGTCAGGCAGCTTTGGTTAGACACTTTGGTTTGATGTAAGGGTACTTCGGTTAAAATCTATGAGCACATTCAATCAGAGTAAAAACAACGCCTGCGAGCACGACTACTGCAGCGTTTGCGCCGAGCAGCTCGGTCCCTATTCCTATTCCAGTTGGACCGACAGTGAAGGCGAAGAAGTCCGGATGCCGAATTATGAACGTCCGTATATTCTGGCTGAACTTGCTCGCGGAGAAACTTTCATTTGTGAGAGTTGCTACCAGAACGGCTGCTGCGACCGCCTGGGCTACGAAGAAAAATTTCAAATCAATTACGAGTTCGGCTTAGAGTACGCCAATTTCGGCGATTTTGAGATGAGCCGACGCTGCTTGGAAAAAGCTGCTGCAATAAATCGGTGCGCAGACGTTTTGGTCAGCCTTGCCCGAGCTTACGGAGCATGCGGTAATAAGGAAAAGGAAATTCGCCTGCTCCAGGAAGCGTATAAGAATAATAGAGAGCATATCGTCTCCATTCACAACCTTATCGTCTGCTTAGTGCAGAACAAGAAGTATCCCGAAGCACTCAAAATAGTCGATCAGTGCTTCGGCAGAATCGGGCACGACGATCAGCTGCTCATGTGGATGGCAGAGATTTACTACCATCGCAAAGAGCGTGAGCTCGCTTTCGAGTTCTTCGAGAGAGCTCGCTCAATTGCTCACTGCGAAACTTGCGCATCAGAATTCGATGTTTGGTGGGACTCGCTTCAACAGCAAAGCGAATGGCACTAGCAGCCTGAACTTGAAAAACCACCCCTCTTGCCTGTTATAATGGATGCAGGAACTTACCAGGGGAAATAGGTGATTAGAAAACGCCTTACGAAAGAGGACATTAGACGCCTCGAGGAGGAATCTGGCATGAAGGCCAGCGGGGGCTATATGGCCGTCGTGCTCGAGATTCTTGAGTGGTCGTTTTATCTGTTTATTGTGTTTCTACTGCTGAAGTTCACCAAGCCCGTCTGGTATCCCGTCTATTCCTTTATTTCGGGGCTGCTCTAGCAAGCTCTAACGCAAGGCAGCGAAAATACTGCGCTTACATTTCTGTAGACATTGTTAGAATCCGATTAATTCAGTTTGATTTTATTGAAGAAATCGGGATACTCGGGGACCTCTATCCGCAGTTCTTTAAAATTTCCTCACCAGTCAGAAGCGATTGCCGCGTTTTACTCTGCTGAGCTCGCAGCGTAAGGCGCGGTCTGGTTTCAACGTTCCCCGGCTTCAATCGAAGCCCTAACCCATTCAAGGTGGAAGGAGGTTTGCTTAGTGCCCACTCTTCTTGAGTCCCTGGCTCCAGAGCCAGTTGCGGATTTCTGCGCGATCACCCGCTACGAGGGAGACGCTCAGTGGCCGCAGACCGGTGACTTCATTCAACCGCACATTCACGCGGTCGAACATGGGTCACTACCGATCGTCTGGAGAGACGGCGCGCACAAAGGACGGCTGTGGGGATCCCTCAGCTTGTTCGACGTCGCGGGCGATCTCCATCGTGTTGTCGTGAGTCGTCACGAGATCGACACCTACGACTTCGCGAAGCTCCGACTCGGCCCCGGCCGCGTCGGACACCGCATCCTGCGTCCGCTGAGCGAAGACTCAACGGTGCTCGAGCTCATCGCCTGGTTCCAGACCGGAACCCGACGAGTGTTCGTCGTCGACCGCGACTGTCGCCCGATCGGTCACATCGACCTTTCGGCCTTCATTCGTGCGCTTGTCGACCGCTATCCTGCGCTCATCGAAGGTCGGACCGTCGAGCGCGTGATGCTGCACAACCCTTCGTCGCTCGGCACAGTGCTGGCTCAGCCCGCTTGGCAGGCTCTGCTCAAGTTCTCGCGCTGGCGGAGGATGGTGTTCGTCTACGTGCTCGGCTCCTTCACCAAGATGCTGACGCCGACGATGCTGATCGACCGACTGAGCGCGAACGGCGGCATCCGCAAACTGACCATTGCGGAAGCTTTCCCGGACAGCGACTCGTACCGACGCCCCGGCGGGAGAGGAACTGGCGGTGCGTCGAGACACGCGTCTGTCGCGCCTCCTTGGCCCTCTGTCCCGCTCGACGCTCTAGTGGCAGATGTACTCGGCCAATTGCTGGAGCGTCAGGAGCTGCTCGTTCACGACCCGGAGGATACCCAGCTGGAACCTCCGTCCGAAGGCGAAGCCGAGAGCTTCCAGCCCAAATACGCCTGCGCTGGACACCTCAGCATGTCGTACCTGTTCGTCGACGACGTCCTGCCTCGCTTGGATCAGCTTCAGGGCTGAGCCGAGCGAAACTGTCCGCAAGCCGCGCCTGCTCGCAAGGCGGACGAAGTCCAAAGGGCGCTACCCAGGTTTCCAAACCAGGCCGCCCTACTTTTTTATTCTTCGTGGATTTCTGACGGTACTAAGTCTTGGCTGCGGTACAGGGCTTGAAGCTCTACGGGCAGCTCAGAAAACGGACCGATTACACCGCGGCAGTTGTCCGCTCCGCAACAGCAGGTAAATGTTGTGTCATCGTCACGCATCACCAGCGAGTAGTCGAAATTTATTTCCTCGCCCGGTGCAATTTCGCGCAGTGCTTTTAGTAGTATTTTGTCTTGCTCGAAATAAACCGCTGCATTTGGATTGCAGCTGTGGTTCACAAAATCGTCGGCCATTCCTGAGGGGCCGAGGTACCAGCCTCCTCCGATTTCCAGAGCATGCATGCGCGACTTTAGTTCCCCGCTGCGAACCCTCGGACCTCGAAATTCAAGGATGCAGACGCCAGCCGGAATTCTCTCCTGCGTAAAAACACCAGAGCCGGATTCTCCGCATTTTTTAACTTTAACACTGGCCATAGCGCGGCCATTATCACTTATTACGCAGATCGATCAAGTTTTCATTTAGTATTTTCCGATCAAGCTACAGATATCGGCCGAATATCGCGCTTAGCGGATAATTTCTTGGACATGCGGCGGCAGTATGTTTTCATTCATACATGTTTCGATTACGCCAAATAAACCACCTTCGCACACCGCACGCAGTTCGAGCGGCCGACAAACTCTTTGAAATCGCCAGGCGTCATTTCTACTGGATCGACGATGCCGTTGAGCACACCTGGCGCGAACGTATGCGGCTGGGCCACGACAAGAATTTCACCTACTTCTTCTTCGTCGCAGAAGGCGCCAACGGCAACGTCCGCGGCTTTTCAATTTTTTCTTTCGACCCAGTCCTGCGTTTCGGCTATTTGGATTTGCTCGCTGTCGATAAAAATTTAAAAAGCGGCGGGATCGGCACGGCTCTATATCAGCGGATCCTCGCAGAGCTCAGTGCACAGAAAGCCAGAGCGATGTTCATCGAGGCAGAGAGTAATCATCCGTCGCTTAACCGAACTCCAGAGCAGATCAAGCAAAACAGTAGCAGGTTGCGATTCTATGAACGGCTCGGAGCAAAAGTTCTGCCGAACGAACCTTTTAGCGCCAAAAGAAAAGACGGCTCTGGCTATGAGCTCTTGTTGGATTCGCTTGGCGCCGGATACAAATTTACAGCTCCTTACTTACGTGATGCGGTTCAGCAGATTCTGCGCACAAAAAACAGCGCAATTGCTTCGAAAGCTTTTATTGAACGGGCCGTTCATGGGGTCGATCGCACCATGGTCGAAGAAGCCAACACGGTCAGCGCTTCGCAACGGCTGCCCAAGTCAACTCCGCGGATCACTATCCCCGAAGACCGTTTGATCACATTGACGGTCAACGACGGCCACGACATTCACCATATTCCGGACAAAGGCTACGAAGAGGCGCCTGTCAGAGTCGCTTCGCTGCTCAAAGAGCTAATCCCGACAGGCTTATTCAACAGAGTAAAAACAAAAGCTGTTCGAGAGCGTCAGATACTAGCAGTCCATAGCCCGGAGTACTTTCAATATTTAAAAACTATATGCCGGCAGATTGGAAATAACCGCATCGTTTATCCTGAAGTGTTTCCAGTTCGTCACCGTGTCCGACCGCCCACCAAACTCGCGCATCAGGTTGGTTACTATTGCATCGACTCGTTTTCCCCTCTGAGCTTGAACGCATTCGTGGCGGCAAAAGGCGCAGCCTCCTGTGCCGTTACTGCGGCTGATGCGATACTCGATGGGCAGCGTTTGGCCTACGCCTTAGTCAGACCGCCTGGTCACCACGCGGAGCGGGAACACTGCGGCGGATTTTGCTATCTTAACTCAACAGCAATCGCAGCTCAGCATCTCAGCAAACACGGTTCAGTTGCGATCCTAGATATCGATTATCACCACGGCAACGGACAGCAGGATATTTTCTACGAGCGCAGCGACGTACTGACCTTGTCGATCCACGCCGATCCGGCCAAGGAATACCCATACTTCTCAGGCTTCCCGGAAGAGCGCGGCTCCGGCCCAGGTGAAGGCTTTAACCATAACGTATGCGTCAAGATGGGAGCGGATTGGCAGACATATCGAGAACGTCTGCTCAAGGCGCTAAAAACAGTCAGGCAGTTTAGTCCAACCTTTCTTGTGGTTGCCCTAGGCTTCGATACTGCTAAAGGCGATCCAACTGGCAGCTTTCAGCTGCGAACCAAAGATTTCTACGCCTTGGGGAAAGAAGTGGCCTCTATAGACGCTCCCACACTGTTTGTGCAGGAAGGCGGTTACAGGACTGCCACACTGGGTAAGAATGCAAGGCAGTTTTTTACGGGCGTTTGGGCCAGCGTTTACGAAACAGCAAAGTAGTCCGACTGCGTGACGCAGCTCGTCCAGCACAGAAGACTGCGCAGCGCACGAGTCGGTAAAACTCTATCGCTTGGAGAATTGCGGCTTTTTGCGGGCCTTGTGGTGGCCAGGCTTTTTACGCTCGACCTTACGGGGGTCACGAGTTAAGAAGCCGCTCTTTTTAAGCACACCGCGAAGCTCAGGCTCGGCGTCTATCAACGCTCGGGAGATGCCCAGACGAATCGCACCGGCTTGGCCGGAAGGACCGCCGCCGCGAACAGTGGCCTTGATATTGTAAGTCTTTAAACGCTCAGCAACGTCTAGCGGCTGACATATAACTTTTTGAGTCATCTTGTTCGGGAAGTATTCCTCGAACACACGCTTGTTAACAACAAATGTTGTATCTGATCCTTCCTCTGCCGGGCTCAGATACACGCGCGCGGATGAACTTTTTCTACGACCAGTTGCGTAAGTTATATTTTCTTTTGCAGCCATTAATTCCTCACTGAAATATTAAAACGACAACGGCTGGGGCTGCTGAGGTGCATGCGGATGTTCTTCGCCTGCGTAGATGCGAAGGTTCCCCAACTGCTTGCGCCCAAGATGAGACTTGGGAAGCATACCTTTTACCGCTTTTTTGAGAATTTCTCCGGGCTTTCGCTCTTGGAGTTCTTTTGCAACTTCAGACTTTACGCTGCCGACGTAGCCGGTGTGGCGGTGGTAGACCTTTTCGTCCATCTTGTTGCCGCTGAACTTAAGTTTGTCCGCGTTAATGACAATGACGTAATCGCCACAGTCCTGATGAGGTGTAAAGGTCGGTTTGCGCTTTCCGCGGAGCACGCTGGCAATGCCTGTGGCAATACGCCCAACTGTCTTATCGGCGCCGTCGACAATGAACCACTCGGCCTCGGCCTTAACTACTTTGTCTGAACGAAATAGAGTCGACATGTTCTAAAGCTCTGAAAATTCACGCACTAACACTTTGCCGGCGAGCCGACAAATCGAAGAGGAGAGTCATAACACACTGAAAAGCTCCGTCAACTACTCAGCGTACTAAATAACACCCATGTATTTAGTAATAAATGAGGTATTTTCAGGGCCGATTCGCCCTGCCGCCAGCCCAGAGTATGACCGAACCAAGTCCCAAATCCAGCCACTCTCGGTCACCTTGAGCCCGCCGGAGAGCTCCAAACTGGCAGCCAATCTGCCAAGCTGCTCATAACATCTGCCCACCGCTATGACCAAAGCCTCTGCCTGAAGTCGGGTCTCTTCACCCGAAGGCTGCAGAACCGCCGCGCTGTAAGCCTCTGCCATTAAACTTCCCGCTGCTTCAACTTCTCCCTTGAGCGCGACAAGTTGAAAAGCGTCCGACTGCCGGGAGCCTTTTAGCATCGAAGCAAGCTTGTTAAGCGCACCAGAAAGAAAAACCGCTCCGGTCGCACCAAGCGAAACTAAATCTGCCGTTGGAGACTGAGCTTCCCTGATTGTTTCGCGGCAGTCTTCGGCAAGGGCGCGCAGCGCAGAATCGTCCGAAGATTCGGTACCGCAGTTTCCAAGCAATTCAAGAAAATTCGTCCTGTTGATCGACCCGGAGTCACGCACGACCCCCGCAATTGCCGCAAAACCAGCACCCATAAGTAAACTCCAACGTCAGATATTTGATGGACTTAGTCCAAGTAGATTAGCAAAAGATTAGCGTTTAGTGCCTGAACACTCAAGCTTTACGGTGAGGATAGTTGCCGCGTTCTTCCCGTCTGAGCCTAGGACTACGCACTTGCCATTGGCGACTCGCAGCTTTGTGGACAGCACCTCTTCATCCCCGGGTCCATTCCAAGTTACGGTCATCCCAACTTTATCGTAAGAGTAGTTGTGCGGGACAACCCGCAGAACGTGGCGCTGGCTGTTGTAACCGACAAGAGTGAACATGCCCTCGTGGCCAAGCGGCAGTTCCTGTGAACGAGAATCGAGAACCGCATAGGATGTATATGGAAGCGGATCGAGCTGGCCTCCGATATCCCGAATGACGGACTCTGGCAGCGCATTCATTCCGTTACCGCCATCCGCACCTTGAAGCAGCCGCACAAGGACATTGCAAGCCGATCCGTCCGCCCTGACGGAATCTGCGTCCATCAACAGCAGAAGTACTGCGAGGAGCAGAGCAGCACAAATTGTTTTATGTAAGACGTTGCGGCACATCACAGAAAATTCAACTAATTCGTCTGATTCTTCTGCGCGACCCAAATAACGGGCGGCGCATTGCGGTCCTCAACGGGATAAAGCTCAAACGGGCGATTCGAACGAATCCAGTCTATGTCTGCTCCATGCGAGCGAAGTCCGCCGCGAATAAACTCGCGATCGAGAATTCCAGGAAGAGGAACTTCCAAGTTCTGCTGGTTGAGAATGCCGCTGTTCAGACGCTTGCGGTAGGTAACGAATGTCGGCTCCGGCATCATCAGCGGCGCAACGTAAATCGGCGCAGAAGTCCTGGCGATACTACCGTTAACCGGCAAAATAGCCGCTGCGTGTTCGGACCTGCTGGCAAAAGCTTGAAGCGAGGTAGGTCGCGGGTCGCTGTTAACTGTAAGCCCTGCGAGAATAGCGACTGCCAGGAGTGCGGGCGACAATACCGGTGATGCGAATATCTTCAAAAACGCATCAAGGGCTAAATCGGAAAAAGTTCGCTTGGCAACTGTGCGGGTCGACTGCAAGAAAATGCCCTGACGCACGCCGGTCCAGCAGTCCACTTCGCGAGCACGACCGTCCGACCCTGCCGCGGCGCCTATACTCCATTCACGTATGCCCTGGCGCATGCTGAGCAGCTCCTCAAACGCGAGCTGCAGCGAGGGTTCGCTGCCCAGTCTTTCAGCTACACGCTCGTTTTGAGCTGAGCTCAACTCCCCATCCAGATAGAGATTTAACAGCTGAAAGTCTTTCTCTTCGAGTGAGCTTTTCATGGCTATATCCCGCTTGCTCTACACCTAGTCCCAATCACCGCTGCCGCGCTGGCGATTCTGCTCCAACGCCGCGACACTATGCGCCGACGCCCCACCCCGGCGCAGCGCTTCCTGCATCTTCTTGCGGGCATGATGCAGCCGACTCATAACGGTCCCCTTCGAGCAGCCTACTACGTCGCTAATTTCAGAATACGACAGGCCCTCTATTTCCCGCAAAACAATTACCGCACGATGCTCAGCACTCAAGGTATCCAGAGCAGCGGAAATATCGCTGCGCAACTCGGACCTCTCAAGCGACTCATCCGGTCCAGCCGCTGTGCTAAGCAGCGAACCCGGCGCATTACGATTTTTGTGAGATGCTCGATCTAGTTCTAGAACTTCGCCGGTAGTTTGCTCCACATGGCGATAACGCTTCCTGCGCTCATCGATCGCTAAGTTATACGCAATGCGGTAAATCCAAGTATAAAATCCGGAGTGGCGCCGAAAGGACGGAAGATGATTGTAGGCCTTGATGAAGGCCTCCTGCGTGATATCGAGGGCATCTTCAAAATTCCCGATAATCCCCAGCACCACAGAATGGATCCGCTGCTGGTAGCGCTCGACGAGTTCACGATAGGCATCCATGTCGCCGCCGACAGTGCGCTCAACGAGTTCGAGATCCTGCACTCGAATATCTGATTGACTCTCCCGGTGCGACACCGATTGCATGCTCCAGCCAAATGAACGGATCAAAGAGGAAGTGGTCATTTCATCCCCCCCCATGACTGCCCAGTTCGAACGTCGACGACCAGCGGAACCGCCAATGAGTAAGCGGCCTGCATTTCGTCAGAAACAACTGAGGCCACATCATCGACCAATGCGCTTTTTGCTTCAACTACCAATTCATCGTGGACTTGCAGCAAAATACGGGCATCCGGCCCAAATTCGTCGGTCAAGCGGGCTTCGAGCCGGATCATAGCGCATTTAATAATTTCCGCAGCCGAGCCTTGAATCGGCGCATTCAGCAGCGAGCGGGTCACATAGCCCTGGTCTCGCCCACCCGCGTCGATGTCGGTCTTGAAGCGCCGGCGGCCAAACATCGTCTCAACATAGCCGCGCTGGTCAATCTCTAGCTCAAGGTGGTCAAAATACGCTGCCACATCGGGATAGCGCCCAAAGTATTCATCAATATATCTTTGCGCCTCAGTGCGGCTGATGCCAAGCTCGCGTGCCAAGCGGAAGGCGCTGATGCCATAGATGATTCCAAAGTTAATCGTCTTGGCGTATCGGCGCAGCTCGGAGCGCTTTTCGCCGTCCATGGCAGCTTCACCGAAAATTTCCTTCGCTGTCGCTTCGTGAATATCTTGGCCGTCGATAAAAGCCTGCCGCAAAGCAGCGTCTCCGGAGAGATGAGCCAAAACACGCAATTCAATTTGTGAGTAGTCAGCGGAGATCAGCTTCGAACCCTGCTCGGCAATAAACGCCTTCCTAATCTGAGCACCCTT
>JAGRAN010000069.1 GCA_020434585.1 Bdellovibrionales bacterium | reverse complement strand
CTCTCGAACAGGCCTTTGAGCCCCCAATAAACTGCGCTGTGAAAAGCTATTCGCTCGCGCTCGCGCTCGACCAATAAACGGATCGCTACGCTTTGGACCCGGCCAGCGCTGAGTCCTGAAGTCATTTTTTTCCAAAGGAGCGGGCTTACTTCATAGCCGTAGAGACGGTCGACGATGCGGCGAGTTTCTTGCGCCCTGACTAAGTTCTCGTCGATCGAGCGCGGAGAAGAGAGTGCTTGCTCGATCGCCTCTTTGGTAATTTCGTGAAAAACAAGACGCTTAACTGGAACTTTTGGCTTTAGCGTCTCAACCAAGTGCCAGCTGATCGATTCTCCTTCGCGGTCTTCATCTGTTGCGAGGTAGACGATAGACACGTCTTTCATTGCGTCTTTGAGATTTTTGACGTGCTGCTTCTTGCTCGAAGGAACTACGTAGAGCGCCTCAAAATCTTGATCGACGTTAACACCAAGACGAGCCCAGGCTTCTTTCTTGAGCTTGGTGGGGATTTCGGCTGCGCTATTTGGCAGATCACGAATGTGGCCGTTGGAGGCCAGGATCTCGAAATTCTTGCCCAGGAATTTTGTAATCGTCCGGGCCTTGGTCGGAGACTCAACTATTACTAAAGATTTGTCGGCCATTTCCTTTACTGCTGCCCCGGCGTCATGTGCAGGCCTTATCGGCGGCGCGGAGGCGTAATTAATTCTGGAAAAAACACAAAATTAGTAAACAAATTTGTCAGCACCTCGTCTATTGGGGTGCGACGAAAAAAGCCTGTAGCACAATAAATGAGGAGAAACCAAGCGCAGTATTTAATGAACGCTTTTTAGACGGTTCAAAACTAGCTAGTCTGAGCTGGGAAGCAGGCAGCTGCGGATACAGAGATTTGACTGATTCAGGCGAAGTTATAGGCAGATTGTTGGGTAAATCACTAAGGTATATTCTTTTTTTCTGCCTGCTCTTTGGCGGGCTGGCCCATGCTGAGGAAAAGGCTGAGCAGGAACAGCGCTGCCCGCGCGGCTACAAGGGCGCCTTTCTCGAGAAAGGCAAAAAGCCCAAGTGGGGCCGAGCCGTAAAGCTCTGCACCGACCGCTACCGCGAGCGCGCGCACGAGCTAGATCTGCGCTTCATCCGCATGTACGACTATGAGGTTACCGGGCCAAACACTGAGGTGGTGCTGGAGCTGATCTCTCGCCAGGCCGAAGTCGTGCACATTTTGCGTGACGGATATTACTACGGCGAATTCATCGACGATAAGCGCACAAATCTCGGAACTCGAACCCGGCGTGTGTCGCTGCTGCTTAAGTCTGTGCCGACTCCATCTAAGCGCAAAAGCGTAGACGTCGAAACTCTAGAATACTTTTACACGATTGGTGAATATGAGTGGTCCAAGACCCACGTTACTAAAGTAAAGAATGTCACCCGGCTCGTGCGAATCGATGACAAGGCGGACTTAGCTCCCTTGGGCAAGAAGCAATACAGTGTTCAGTACCGCCGAACCGTTAAATTTCACGTTACGAAAAAGCCAGTTCCGGAGCGTGCGAAAAACCGAGACGAATTGATTAAGCTTTACGAGCTGCCTATTTTTGTCGAGATTCACTTCAAGGACCCTGTTTATGAGCGGGAGCGTTTTTTTAGGCGCTTTGAGGTAAAAGGGGACACGATAATCGAGTCGGTCATTCCGTTTGAAAGAAAAAAGGGCACGGCTGAGCCTGAACCAGCAATTATTTACCTGTACCGTGCCGACAAGCTCGTTAACAAATTTGAGATGAAAGACACAAAGGCTGACGATCTAGAGATAAATCTAGAAGTTGGTTTGAACTGGAAACCAGCTTACTAATCCAGCCCTAAATCTGGCGGCCTTGTACTAGCTGCGCGGATCCGGATTTTCCAGAACGGCCTTAGTCTGTTCTTCACGAAATCGGACGACTGCGTCGGCGATTTCGGGGTGCTTCCCAGCCAGAACCTGCGCGGCGAAAATCGCGGCGTTAATTGCGCCGGCTTTGCCGACAGCGAAGGTTGCAACGGGAATGCCCTTTGGCATTTGCACGATAGAGAGGAGCGAGTCGAGACCGCCGGCGAGTTTTGTTTCAACGGGGACTCCAAGGACCGGCAGAGGAGTGTGCGCTGCGACGACTCCTGGCAGATGCGCGGCGCCGCCGGCTCCGGCGATCATTACTTCGATTCCGCGTTCTTGCGCAGTGCTGGTGAACTTAACGACTGCGTCAGGCGACCTATGCGCAGACAATGCAGCAACTTCAGACTCAATGTTGAATTTTTCCAAAGTCGCAACAGTGTGAGAAAAAGTGTTTTCCCAATCGGACTTCGAGCCCATCAAGATTCCAACAAGTGCTTTACCAGCCATGTCACCTCCTGTTTTAGAAAAAAGTGTCCCGTATATAGCCTATTTGAGAAACGAGGAAAAGCCGTCAGCGGTTTAGTTTTTCGAATTCGGGAATGAAATCGCTTAAGAATTCTAGCAAAGTGCGGCGAGCTCCAGCAGCGTCTGCACTTCGGATTGGGACACTGACTTCAATAATGCCGCCATCAGAACGCCCGTACATAAATGCGCCGAGACTGATATCAATCAGCGCGCGCCATTCTTGCGTGTAAGTCTGTTCTCCTCGAAAAAACCAATATAAGAAAAGATAGCTGTCCGTTCCGCGCTTGGCCGTTAGTTCGTTAACCTCAATGCTGCCGTGATTAGTCGGCACAACGGTCGAGTGCGACTCACTGATTTCCCAACCATTTGCCGGCAAGCAAACTTTCGGCGAATGTTTTGCAGCCTGGTGATCACCCGTTTGCTGCTCCCAGTATCCTAAGTACAGTGTTACAGGAGCTCCGGTTGCACTTCGGTAAGCGCGCTGGAGATGCTGATCAAGCTGCAGTACCTCTTTTGCACGAATGCCCATCCCCGGAAGTTCGGTGCCTCTCCACTGCGCAAGCTGTAGAGGAAGCTGCTCAAGTTGCATCAGAGTCTGGCTAGACCCGGCACGCTGCGAGTCGACGCGGTAATCGAGACCGGCTAACAGCAGCGAAAGCAGCAAAGCAGTGAATGCGCCGGTGCGTGAAATCACGATTTCCCTCCAGCTTTCTCCAGGAAATTCGCGAGTGCGTATAGTAAAAGCAGCCCTGCAATAAAGACAACAATCCCGGAAAAGCTATGAAAGAATCCCGTCGCCGCTTCGCGGCCGTAAGAACGGGCAAGAATTCCGGTTACTGTTACTCGGACGATGTTGAGCAATATGGAGAGCGCGACGGCACTAACGCCAAGAATTACAGCGTTAAGTTTGCTGCAGTTCGTTAGCAGAACAACTACGCATGCTACTGTCAGCAGCGTCATCAGCGAGCGGATTCCACTGCATGCTTCTTCGACTAACAGCTGAAGGCCGGGAAGTTCAATCACGTTTCCGCGCAGGTACACTGGGATATCGAGACGCTCCAAGATGATTGCGCTGGCGTGCGCGGCGAAGGATTGAAAGCTGTTAAACAGTGCCGGTGAAAGCGCGTCTGGTATTGGTTTCGCGAGAAAGAGCAGCAGCAAAGGAGGCGCAAAATGCATGCCGAGCCTTGTGCCGAAGATCAGCAGCACAGCTCCGAGCATTACCGGAAAAAATGCGAACCATTGCACGAAAAGAATTTCAGACACTTGGCCGAGCAGCGCAATTGGCAAGCCAGCGAGCAGCACAGTAAGTCCGGTCCAAGAGTAAGCAGACGGCTCCATGCTGCGCATCGGCTTTGGGACTCCACGGTCCCATAGCAAATAAGCGGCAACAAACGGCAGCAGCACGCCGTGGGAGTAGTTGTCGTTGTTCCAGCAAATCACTGCGGTGCGCTGCAGCGTGTCCCAAAAGATTACTAAGATGCTTCCAAGCGCAAGCACGGCAGCCGCGGCCGAGGCAGGACTGCCGATAAATGGTTTTACTGAATGCTTGCTGCTCGTCATTGAAGTAAGGCCTGCGAACGGTCCTGTTTCAGCACCTCGTATAGCACTACTGAATCGTTGAAAAACGCGACTCGGTACTGCGCAAGGCCGATGCGCTGCTGATCGTGTGGTCGGGTTACGATTACGTAGTCGTATTCAGTGGCAACTTGCTGCCAGTCGATGCTCTCATCGCGAACATACCAGAACTTGTTTGGCTCGTAGAGTTTTGTTCGGTAGTGGAAATACGTAACCGGCTCGCCTTGATTGCTGCTTAAAATATAAGGAACTATTGCCCTGCGACTAGTCACTGTGCCCATCGAAGCGTGAAGACTTGGCTGGATTCTTCCGCGATCTGCGATAGTGTTTACGGGATAGACTTTCGCGTGCTGCGGCACATGGGGAAAAGCCTCCTGGTACTGCGCTAGAAATGCTGCGTCGCGGCTGATGTAATGCGAGATGTAGGCGAAGTTTAGCAGTGGAATACACGCAGCTAGAGTAATGAAATGCTTGTGCCTTAGTAACTGCGCGGGGGCTGCACAGGCGGCAATCATCGCAAAAAACGCTAGATATGGCAGAGTTCGGGTGTCGATGTCAGACAAGGTGTTTACTGCAACAGGAAGCGCAAGATAGGCAGCGCCGAGCACGAATAATATAAACGTATGTTCCTGGCGAATGCGGTCTGAGACAGCGTCTCCGCTTGCCTTAGTTCGATTTTGAAACAGCAGCAGCAGTGCGAGAAAGGCGGCGGTAAACGCCAGGTCAATCCATTGGTCATAGCGCACAAACGTTGCGCCCATGGCAGTAAGCTTTTCCCAGAACGGACGAAACTCCCAGCCGTAATAAGTTGTAGAGTTAGAAACGCGCCGCATAATGTAGCAAATGCCGGTGACGACGTGCGGCAGCATTACGGCAACAATGACCTTTGGATTAAGCCTAGTAAACCGCAGCCGCCAAGCAAGGACGGATACAGTTATCAATCCGCAAAAGACTGCTGAGGCCAAGTGCATTAAGAAAGTGGACATTACCAGCAGGAAGTAGAGCAGTGAGCGCAGCAGAGAAAGTCTTCCGCTCTCGTTTAGCAGCAGCTGTAAATAGGCCAGAGCGAAAATGCTTAAGAAGCAGCCAATGACGAAGTGGGAGAAAGCGCTCAGAAAAAACCAGTTGGTAGCTAAAAATATCGAAATTAGTTCGACGACTCGTACCGATACGGGACTTAAGCCGGCAGCGCGCGCATAGAACGACGCGGCGGCAACGAATCCCAGGAAACAACCGATGACCCAAATTCTTGCGGCGGCTTCTGGGCCGACTGCGGAGATTAAGCAGCTAAACAGAATGTCTCCCAAAACATAGGGAGTAAATTTTGGTGTGAAGCTAAACCAGGCGTCGAAAACTTGGTCGCGGCCCAGCTCGCTGATTATGAAATTTCGAGCGAGATGATTAGGAAGGTCGAGAAAAGGCAGGGCGGGGATGAACAGAAAGAGCGAGCAGTACAGTGCAAGCAGCGCTGCAATACCGACGACCCAAAATTTATCCGGCGCCTGCTCTGAAACTGAGTGGTTCTGTTCCATACAGGCGCTGACGCCCGGCTTTACGCACCGAACGAGGGAGCGGGTACCGACATTTCGTTGGCAAGAAAGAAAATAGTTCTAGCAGCAAATAAGCCGACTGCAGCTTCTTCAACACGCTTGTCAGCGGCGCGGTCGCGAAGTGCACGCGCTTGACCGAATAACTCTGCGTAGGGGGCGCGACTTGTGATCGATAGCTTGCCCTCCAATGCTGCGAAGCTATTCACAACGTCGGATAGCTTGGTTTGCACTTGATCGTCGTTTGCTTTCGCACTGTCGTGTGCGGACAGCACCGCTGTTTCTAAATTGCGTGCTAAGTCAGCCACGTCGGAGCGCTTGTATGGATCGCTCGACATCGCTTGCTTGAACTGTTCCTGCGCACGAGACAGCAGCGTGTTTACGCCGGGTGCCTGTCCTCGCGTCCACCAGTAGTCAGAGCATGAGGTGCTGCAAAGCATGCATAGCAGCAGAGAGAAAACGGACGCAGTTCGGGAAAATCTGGTTTGTCGTGTCATGTCTCGAAAGTCGTAAATCTTGCAGTAGTTTATTCCTAATACCCAGCACTATATATAAAGCGCCGGGCAGGGGATCAATCTCTTATCTTAGCTCAGGCGCTCTGAAAAGTTTTGCAGGATGATAACAGCGGTTTCCGTTTTTACCCATGTATGCAGACCGGCCCTGCTCTGTTCGAACGTTATTACGATAATTTAGCTAACTTGCACGTTTTGGCACGAATTTAGCACCATTAGTCACGGGAATTCCCTTGTACGGAATCTCGTCCAAGTGGTGTGCTAATGCGAGGAGTGCTCATGAGACCGCAAGCGAGTCACGCCGAGAGCGGATTTACGCTGATCGAGCTGCTATATACGATGTCAATTGTCGGGATATTGTCGGCGATGGCTATGGCTAGTTTTCACGTTTATCGAGAAGACGTCGAATATCGCAAAGCTGAGTACGATCTAAGAAACGCCCGCACAGCTCTTGAACTTGGCGATCAGGAGGCTCCAGCTGGCTTAAGCGTGCCGTTGACGGACACAGATACTTCCGGCGGCCCGGTTCTAGGTGCGCTGGCGGACATCCTGCCTGGTGCCGTTACTTCGCCCGATGTGCTGCTTGGGGCGCAGTACCAGTCCTGTGAAAACCGCGACCCAGCAAACTGGACGATTAACCAACTTCTGCTATCCAGACCCTGTAAAGCTGACCGCTATACCTCGTATTTAAAGCATTGCAACGGCGTAGAGGTGATTCAGCGCAACTTAGCGCAGGGGGATGTGTGTTAGTAGTGCTGCAGTCTATCTCTTGACACTTTAGACGTTGAATCTAGTATCATGGCGAGACATCGTAATTTTTTGTTCTTACTTTATGCCGAACCGGGGAACTATACGCGCATGGCCCAACGCCGAAGGAAGCGCGGCAGCAAGCTTCCAGTAATTACAGTATTGCTAGCGTTAGTTGCAGGCGGCGTTTACGGCTACATGCGCCTTGGGACGGAGAAGCTGACTGAACGCTCCGCGATCACCAAAGCCGTCGAAGAAGTAAAAGCAAATCGCACGCTCACCTCAGAAGAAGAGCAGCTGCTGAGAATTCAACTTGCACTCGTCGACTACGTCGCAAAAAACCAGGGACCACCGGAGTCCTTGTTTGAGTTAGTGCCAGTGTACTTCGATGTTGTTCCGAACAACCCCAAAACCAAAGAACCATTTTTCTATAAGAAGGAAGGTCGGCGATTCGTGCTGCGGCCGACTGAAGAAGTTGTTACCGCTGAAATGGTCGGTGAGGACGGGGAAATGGTGGTCGTTGAAGATCCGATCATTAAAGATGAAGATTTCGTTAACCCGAACGAAATGACGCTAGATCTCGCAACCTACGATTCAACCGGCAAGCGCGATCCGTTTACACCGTTTGATTTCTCCGGCGCTAGTAGTGCCCGGTCACATCTCACACCGCTTGAGCAATACAGCTTAGAGCAGCTGCGCCTTACTGCTGTGCTTGAGAGTGTGGGCGGTGCGCTGACTGCGATTGTGGAAGATTCGTCTGGTAAGGGTTACACAGTACGAATTGGCACTCGCATCGGGCTCGACAACGGAGTTGTCGTTTCCGTCGAGAAAGACAAGCTGTCGATTCTTGAGACCAAAGTCGATATTACCGGCAAGGAAACTCAGAGTGTTAGAGAGCTTAAGCTGATTGGACGGGCGGAAGCACCGTCTTCCCGGGGCAACACCCGAGGCAATCGGCGCCAGCGCAATAACCGAAGGTAGCGAATTTCTTCATAAATAGATTGTTTGATTAGGCTTTTTGCGGCTGATATAATCTCTGGAGAAAAGACCAGCGTACGGTTATCTTCAGTTTTAAATCCCTTTAAATTCTAGGTTTTCTTCACGCACTTGCCCACGCTCGCGGAGGAACCATATGACAAATTCTCAGCAGACCCCGTGTCTAGCCCTTCAACTTTATGGCCACATGGCCCGGCCCACGAACCGCAGCCTGCGAAAGGCAGCGACAAATCTGAGTAGGATTGAACGACTGCGCGCACGCCCAGTCAGCGCCAACACCAACTTCAAATCAGTTTTCTCTAACACCGCTGCTCACGATGAGAGCGCGAACGCTCGTCGATTCCGGCACAGCGGTCATTAATTAAGTTTCCATTTTTCCAATCTCCATAAAGCACGGTTTCGGCCGTGCTTTTTTACTTTGGTCCCGTTACCCCACGCGGCAGTCGGTAGCTTAGTGCTTCCTGCATGTGGGGCGGTTCGATTGTTTCTGATTCTTCGAGATCGGCGATGGTCCGCGCCACTTTGAGGGCGCGGGTGAATCCTCGGGCGCTGAGAGCGGCGGTGTAGGCTGCTTGTTCGATGAGCTTTTGTGATTGAGGAGAGGTTTGCGCGAGGGACTTAAGCTGATCGCTGGACATCGTAGAATTTAGATATGAGGAACTGCGGAAGCGCTCCCGCTGACGTGCTCTAGCACCAAGCACGCGCCGCCGCATTTCAGGAGTTTCGTCGACTGCTTGGGTGCGGGGGATCTTCGCGAGCGCGGTGGGTGGAAGCGGCGGAACCCAAACGTTAAGGTCGATGCGGTCCATCAGCGGCCCTGAGACCTTTGCGCAGTATTTGGCGATTTCTGTTGGGAGACAGGTGCAGCGGCCGCCTTTTGTGCCGAAGTAACCGCAGGGGCAGGGGTTCATCGCCGCAATCAGCAGAAACCTCGCCGGAAACGATGTGCAGACATTAGCTCGGCTAATACTGACGGTGCTGCGCTCGAGTGGTGTTCTGAGGGCTTCAAGTGCGTCGCGTCTGAACTCGGGCAGCTCGTCCAAAAACAGAACTCCACGATGGGCCAAGCTTACTTCGCCTGGTCGGGGCCGGCTGCCTCCGCCAATCAAGCCGGCGGTACTGGTCGAGTGATGCGGGGCGCGAAAAGGCGGAGCGGCGCTTAGTCCCTGCGACTTAAGGTGCGAAGCTTCGCGGATCAGCGCGACTTCGATTGCGCAGTCTTTGCTGAGCGGGGGCATGATTGATGGTAGGCGTTCGGCGAGCATGCTTTTGCCGGAGCCTGGCGGGCCTGTGAGCAGCACGTTGTGACCCCCGGCGGCTGAAATTTCTAGTACGCGCTTGGCGGCAGATTGGCCGTAGACGTCGCGGTAGCTTGGGCCAGTCATTGGTGTGGTTGACAGCGGCATGCTGTTTACTCGCGGTGGCGGAGTACGTTCTTTAAGTATGGCGATTACTTCGCCGAGGAGTTGGGCGGGATAAAGCTTAATGTCTTCGAGAGCGGCGGCGAGAGCGGCGTTTGCTCGCGGGAGGATTAAGCCGTTTAAGTTGGATTTCTTGACGAGGTGGGCAGCTGCGAGCGATGAGCCGGTGTATTGGAGGGAGCCGTTCAGCGCGAGTTCGCCGATAAGGAGGAAGTCTTTTGCGGCGTCTTCTGGGAGCTGCCCGTCTGCTGCGAGAATACTAACGGCGATTGCGAGGTCGAGATGAGAGCCGTGTTTTGGAAGAGATGCGGGGGCAAGGCTGACGACCACCTCGCGATTTGGAAAGCTGAAGCCGCTGTTTTCAACTGCGCAGCGCACGCGGTCTTTTGATTCGCGCAGGGCACTGTCCGGCAGGCCTACGATCGAAAAACGGCGCAGTGCAGGAATCACCTGAGCTTCGACTAAAACCTCAACTGCTTCCACTCCCACTACCGCGCATGAACGCGTTTGCGCTGTCACGAATTACCTCCAAGCGAGTATCCATTGCTCCGTCAGTAATCGGGCTTTTGCGTCTAAGTGTTGCTAAGCGTGCTGTTTAACCGCTTGGTACTCCGTTTGCAGTATTGGCTGGCAGAGTGATTTTGGGGAGAAATGGGCTCAAACTACGGGAATATATTGCCGATTCCTGGGTAAGAAGTGCCTAATTTGCCCTAGAATAGGACGGAGAAGTAGATGGCAACGGATGCAGTCTTAAGCGTTAAAAATGCTTGGAACTCAGTCGCACTTGAAGAGCGGCTCGAGCTGGTTTCAAAGGCCAAAGCGCAAGGCGTTGTCGCGTCAATTTGCTTCGTGTTGATGGCGGGTTCCATCGGCTATGGCTTCGATAAAATCGAATTTCTTTTTGGCGGCCTGTTATCATCGCTGTTTGTCGGCCAACTCTTTTCCTTTTACTCCTGGCGCAGCAATAAGCCTGAGGCGATTCTCAAATATCTGGCGGCTCGCTCAGTAGCGCGAAGGTATGCATACGGTTACCGCCTTCCCGATTTAGACGTAATTTTAATTTTTCGTGGCCAATACGAACAAATCTTCTCGGATCAAGAGCTAGAGCAGCTTTACGAGAGCACTAAGACCGTCGATTTTAGCACCAAGCAAACTACGCAAAAGCCAGTTTGGATCTGTTTAATGCGCGGCGCCGTTGTAATCTTGTCGGAACGCCGTGGTGGGGCGAAGCTCGAGTTCATTTGCCCGGTAATGGCGGAAGCAGAGCTAAGAAAACCCAAGCCGGATGAGGACGTAGATCCCAACGCACTGATCCTCGAAGGCTGTGGTCCAACGAAGGGCCGGATTGCCGCGATCACTTCGCAGTATCCCGGCGCGTTCTACGTCTTTGAACGGCAGCTGGACCGGCTGCTTGAAGAAGCACGCCGCAAGATGACAGCGCTTGAGCGCATCTAGGGCGAAACGGCTAAAAACCCCCTTATTAAGTAGGTCTTAAGAGCCCCTGACCCGTTTTAAGACTTTTGCAGTAGGAGGCTATCGGCTATCCTAGGGAAGTTATGAGCGTATTCACAGTTTTCACAGTGCTTTAGCTAGGCACCCAATCTTGACTACGATGCCCGCATATTTGAAGTCCATCGCTTTTCGTTTGCTGCTCTTTGTTGCGCTGCTTCTGACTGTTGCAGACGGCGCCGCTGCCGAACCAGTCGCCAGCTTTCGTGAAGCCGGCTTCTTGTTTGAAATCGAAGAGGTCGGGACAGCAGATAATTTGGTTTTCCGCTTTCACGTTAACCGGGAATCCGGCGGGATGAGTGACAACGTCGATGCGGAAGTTTTTGCGATCGAAAACCCGACCCGTCTCGTGATCGACATCAACGGCTTTTCCGCTAAGAAGGCCAGCAAAGTTTCAATAAACAATCCTAAGCTTAAAGCTGCACGCATCGGAATACACCCGAAGAAGGTGCGAATCGTGCTCGATATCGCCGGGTCGACGATTCCTGTATTTAGAGTGAACAGTGCGCGATCTGAGCCAGGCAAAGTCAGCATCGATTTCGGCTTTGGCAATACTCTAGACGAGATTGTCCCACCTGATGCGCCGGAGGTAGTGATCGCTCCCGAGCCTCCGGACGTGCCCGCAATTCCGCCGATTGCAACCGATCCAGTTGAACCGCCAGACGTTCAGCCGGTTGAGCCTCCTGAGGTTGAACCGCCAGAAGTAGCTGTTCTTCCGAGCCCGCCGGGTTATTCGTCTAGTGGCCTACCAGTCACAAAAGCAGATCCCGAACCGCGCATTGAAGATCCAAAGCAGCCGCCCGAAAACCCCGACGAGCCTCCAGTATCTGGTTCAGGCGAAACAACGGTTAAGCGTTTGCGCTTCAGACAAGCCGGCTCATCGACCGAGCCCGCCTTGATGCTAGATGTTGCGAATCTCCAAGGGTATTCCCTCGGAAGGAAGGGCGCTAACCTCTATGAGCTGGTCCTCGAGCAGGCAAAACTCGCTGGGACGTATTTGGAGCTGCCGCAGTTTCCTCCTGACTCGTTCAGTGGAATGGAGGTAGTAGTAGCCAAGCAAATGAGCGGCAAAGTCGTGATTAAAATTTATGTCGAAGATGCTGTTCGGCTCACGCCCTATCGCACAGAAGGGCAGCTTTGGATTAAGGTAGTGCCTTAGCGCGCTGCTAGATTCCGAAAGAACTCTTTAATCGCAGCAAATCATCAGCTGAAAAATTAGCGGCAAATCTACTTAGCGTCTGGCGATTGACCGGGGAAGCAGCGCGTATCGTAAGATATGTATCGGCGTCCAGCGCCACGATAATGCCTGCAGCTCGGTCGCCGCGGGAATTGATGTATGCTGCGTGATAACCGTCGATGGTAAACCCGTCGCGTCTTGCACTACGATTAAACAGTAGTGCCAAGTCTTTCATTTTGCTGAAGCTGCTGACACCAGCGCGCTTAAGTGAATAAGTAAATTCTACTTCGAACGGAGTTCCTGCTCTTTCCGGATAATACTTCGCTTGATACGCAACGACGCCTGATTCGTCAGAGCGGTTTGGTTTAGGGCTATTGTAGCGTGCAATTTCAGGGAAAGCAGCGATTCTGCTGTTCAGCGACGCGCGGCGATCGTCATTCTTGCGGGCACGCTCGATGCGCACCTGTGACTCTCTCTGCAGAATTAGATCGTCAAGCAATGCGTCGAGATCGTCTGCCGCGGCAAAGTTTGGGGCGGCTACTGCAATTCCGATTAGTATAGTTAATATGCGTTTCATCTTTGCACTCTCCAATTGCACGGCGACGTTCGCCGCCCTCTAGTCGGCCGCACGGAGAGTGATGCTTCAGGCGAAATAATATGCTATGCATTATCAATAACTTAGGCCTGAGGGGATTTGTGCAAGCAGCAAGCGTATTCAAGCGCCGATTGGACGAGCTAGAACAGCTATTCGGCGAGCTAAGCAAGCAGGCCGGCGGCGAAGCCTCTCGTGCTTCGAATATGCTGCGAGAAGCTCGAGTGTTTATCGATGAAGCTCGTGAGCACTTGACGTCTTCTGACCTAGGTTCCTTTACCTCGCGTGCCTTAATCTGCCGCTGCTTCCTCAAGGCACGAGTTATTTTTGATTCCATCTTAAATCCAGAAACTGCTCCGGAAGAAGGTTGGGCCATTGTAGAAGAGCCCGAAGATGAGCGCTGGAGGGTGATTGATACCCAGCTGATGCGTCTCTATTTTGATAAGCAGCAGGGGGGACGTCTGGCATGGTTTGACTATAAACCCCGCAAAATAAATTTCTGTAATGTGGTCTCGGGCGGTGAAATGTTGAAGTCGCTGCAGGCTAGTCTTGTCGCTGTTAGTGGTTCCGGCACAGAGGTCGTGCACTGCGAATTTGATGGAGCAGTCAAAGCGCTAACTACAGCATCGACGCCTGACGTGTTGTCGATGCGTTTCGTGGCTTCGAAAGACGATCTCAGACTTGATTCTGGCTTAGACTTTCATTCCGGCTTTGGTGCCCACCTAAAGGAAGCAAATACCGGCTTTTCAGTTGAATACGAGCTGAGCGGCTCGGTTCCGCCGGATACGTTATTCTGCTTAGAGTGGAATTATGCGATGCAGTCCGGCGAAATTGACGGAATGACTGCCTATGCGCTGAAGGCTGTTGGCGGCGTAGAGGATGGTTTGCACAGTCTTGATTCTCCGCTGCGCTTAAATCGTGAGCACGCCAGCGGAGGCTTATACGGTATTCGAATTACTGACGGCATCGGGAACTTAGTAACTGATTTCAGGTTCTCTCGCCCGCTGGTGCGGCTTGACGCTGATCCAGTGATTGATGATTCGGGCTTCCAAGGCACGCGATTGCGCCTATATCTTCCGGCGGCCGATTTAGCCGATGTTAAAAAGCGCTGCGTGCTATTTATCTCAATTGTATAGACGCTGCTTAGCAGATTGATTCCGCGGGCGAGCTTCTCGGGGCATTCTCAAACGATCCTTGGCAATGAACCACAGCCGAAAAGCAAGCGAGGCAGGCGCTGCATCCGTGCGGATGAGCGCCTGCCGAGAGAGCAAGCCAGGCAAACTCTGCCCAACAGCTCACTGACGAACGGGACTAGCCGAGCGCCGCGATCGCCAACTGGACGTCGTCGAGGCCAGCGCGCAGCTCGCAGGTGCTCGCCGGGTGCGGGCGGCTGCTGAACTGACGCGGGGTGATCGAGCGCACGGTCGGAGCGCCCCAGGGCCAGACCGAGGTGTGCTCGGCGACCTGGGGAGCCTGGGCGTGCGGGATCAGACTCCGGATCAGGCCGCTGGCGGCACAGAGTCCACTGGAGATCTGCTCCCGGTTGCCGCTGCGCAGACCGTCGTCGATTCGGTTGCCCGCCTCACGCATCGCCTTCGGGTCCGCGCCGTTGCGCTGAGCCAGGGCGATGACGGTCGAGGCGACTCCGCGAGCCAGTTCCTGCGCACGTCGAGAGATGCTCTTCCTCATGTCGAAACCTCCTTCGAAGGGAAGATGGCAGAAGTTCGAGAACGCAGCTTCCGCTCCGCGTTCGAAACTATCCACCGTTGCCTTGAATTTACGTTGAAAACCGTAGTGAGAGATAAGCCGGAAGCCCGCCACGGATGCCGGAGACTGCAGTGCAGGCGTCGGCTTCCGCGGCGAAAGATAAATTTCTTCCTACGTCGTCTACTGGCGGCGGCGATGTGAAAGAACCGGTTTATACGGGGAATTAGTCAGAAACCGACTCATCTTAGCAAAATTATTAAAGCTAAGACAATAGGTCAGGTAATACTCATAACATGCTGAAAAGTATGTATTAAATGGTTTCTTAGAGGCTGGCGCTTACTTCTGCTGATCTGAGTTTAGAATTTTCTGGCCGCCGAACTCAATTACGGTGTCGTCGATTGAGCGTAGTTTGTCGATGGCGGTGCGTACTTGTTTGGCGGAGTCGGCGATGCCGTCGGCGAGTTTCTTTACTTCCTGGTCGAGTTTGCCGCTTTGCTGCAGCAGCTGACTCAGCGCAACAACGCCGGACAGCGGATTGTTTACTTCGTGGCAAACTGTGCGCACAACAAGCTCAATCGCTTCGAGGCGCTCCGCTCGCACCATCTCGCGCAGTCTTGTCTGCTCAACTAGCTGCTGCTGTGCTTCGGTGATGCGCCTGCGCCATGCTGATTTGACGGCGGTTCTCAAGCGCTGGGCTAGGACTTCTGGGTCTTCTTTAACAACGTAGTCCCAAGCTCCTTTCTGCATTGCCTCTACGCTTGTGCTTACATTATCCATCGCTGTAACGACGATAATTGCCGCACGATCGTTGGTGCTCTTCAGGCGAGAGAGTAGGCTGATACCTGGCATGTCGGGCAGAGTTAAGTCGACCAGCACGATGCTGGAAGGATCAGCTTCAAAAGCTTCAATTGCGGTGCTAGCGCGAGTTTCGT
>JAGRAN010000068.1 GCA_020434585.1 Bdellovibrionales bacterium | reverse complement strand
CAAGCGGAATTGAACAAGGCTCCGAGCAGCGGTTTGCCCTTTGTCGGGGTGGCTAAGAAACCAAAGCCTCCGGGGAAATTGTCCAGAGCGTCTAAGTTCCAGCTGACATGAATAACTCCCATTGGAGAATATGGGACTTCCTTGATGCGCTCGGCTAGCGCAGGCGCTGCATCTTCAATTAGCTTTGCTGTGCTTATGTTGTCGCAAGTTAGAATCAGCTGCTTGGCGTTGAACTGCTGAGATGCGGCTTCTGCCGTGCCAGCGAAAACTCGAACGCCGTTCTGATCGTATTTAAGTCGTTGAACACTGCAGCCGCAGCGCACCGTATCGGCTGGGAGGGTTCCAGCGAGACTAATCGCAAGCTGCTGCATCCCTGCAGTGAAACTTATCGTTTCTCCGCGCTTGCGTCGGGGCTGCTTTCGCGTCGAAAGTGCACCTCGCAGGACTGAGCCGGAATTGCGTTCGAAATCAAATAATCGCTGAAGTGCACTGCGGACACTCAGGCGGTCGATGTCTGCTGCCCAAATTCCGCTGAGGGCGGGTGCGAGCACCTTTTCGGTAAATCCTTTTCCGAATCGTCGTCGGGCAAACGCTCCCACACTCTCGTCGTCAAGGCCCGACTGGGGCATCAGCGGCTCCGCAGCGAGGCGCAGTTTTTCCTGCCAGTTCAGTAGGGGGGAATTCACTGCGGTACGAAAAGTTCCGGGGACCTCAAGTAGAGAGCTGCGGCCTGCTCCGCGCCGAAGCAAAATAAAGCGCCGCTTACTTGGTGGGCCTGCGAGACACAGATCGTCCTCCAGGCCGATTTGCTTAATCAGTTCTATTACCTGCGGAGTGGCAAAGGTAGAGTTTGGACCGCCCTCGCAGAGAAAACCATCGATTGGGTTCGACTGAGCCCAGCCCCCGACACTGGCGCTTTTCTCTAAAACAAGTACGCGCTGTCCGCCTTGGTGGAGCTTGTGGGCTAGGGTTAATCCCCCAATACCCGCACCGACTATGATTGCATCGAAACTGCCGGCGCCCATCCTTCCTGTACCGCCTGGATAAACTGCAACGCATTTTCTGGGGGAGTTGTCGGCAGGATGCCGTGACCTAAATTCGCGATGTAGCGAGAGCGGCGATTCAAACTACCGATCATTTCGCGGCTTAGCTCGTAAACGCTGTCTGTGCTGCCGTAAAGATGGGCCGGGTTAAGGTTTCCCTGGATAGCGATATCGCTGCCAATAATTTCTTCCACCTCGCCCAGCGAAAGTCGCCAATCAACGCTAAGGCAGTCTGCACCGCTTTGCGTCAGAAGCTTGAGCAGATGACTGCCGCCGCCAACGTATAAAATTAGCGGATAACCAGCTCGGCGTACTTTTTCGCAGACCTTTTGAATGTAGGGCAGGGAATACTGCGCATAATCTTCACCACTGAGCACTCCGCCCCAGGAGTCAAAAAGCTGCACGGCACCTGCGCCGGCTTCGCACTGAGCTATCAGATAGTCGGACACAACGGCTGTTAGCTTCTCTAGCAACGAATGCATCGCGCCTCGCGCTTGGTTTGCAAATACGAGTCCGTTTTCGAAATGCTTAAAGGGGCCGCGATCAATTGCGTAGCAGGCCAGCGTCCATGGAGCACCGGCAAAGCCAAGAACCGCTTTGTTATCTCCGCGGTTTTCAAGTTCTCTTCGCAGCATCGCAATCGCCTGCGTAGTGAACGCAAGGTCCTTCTCGATGTTTGGTGCCTTAAGCTTACTCACGTCTTCAGCTGACTTTATCGGGTTGGCAATTACGGGCCCGGGTGCGAAGTCGACGTCGATTCCCATTGCTGAAGCCGGAATTAATATGTCGGAGAAAATAATTGCCGCGTCGGGATTGAGGAAGTTTATCGGCTGCATAGTCACTTCCACCGCGAGTTCGGGCGTGCGACAAACTGTAAGGAAGTCATGGCGGCGGCGCAGCGCTCGATATTCCTCCATATAGCGGCCCGCCTGGCGCATAATCCAGACTGGCGGGCGTTCGAGGGCTTGGCTGCCTTCGAGGGCTTGCAGCAGCAGCGGCTTCAAATTGACTACTCCTTATACTCAAACTCGCCGTGCGGTGATTTGACCAGCACGGAGTTTGATTTGTCAGGGCTTTTTTCGACTCTGCCGATTACCTGCGCGTGAATGTTCATTTGTTTAGACTGTTCAATTATCGCATCCACGGCAGATGGAGCAGTGTAGAGCTCTAAGCGCTGGCCCATGTTGAATACTTGATACATTTCTTTCCAGGATACGCCGCCGTGCTGCTGGATTAGTTTGAATATTGCGGGTGGCTCAATTGGACTATCTTTAACAAAGCGCAAACCACCCGGGCCGAATCGCAACACTTTTGTTAAGCCACCGCCGGTTACATGTATAGCTCCGTGAACTTCAGCAGCGTGTGCTGAGTAAATCTTATTTAGAACAGGTGCAAAAGTTCTTGTTGGGGAGAGAAGTGCTTCGCCAACGGACATTCCTTCGAGTTCGGCAGGAGTGTCGGTTACGGAAAATGGGCCGGAATAAGAGGCATCGTTAAGTCCGGCGGCGTCGACGATATCAGGTTCAGTATGAGCGTATTCGCGCTTAAGCAAAGCATGGCGCGCAAGCGTCAAGCCGTTCGAGCCGATGCCGGAATTTCTGAAATCCTCGTAGGAGGCTTGACCACTGCTGGCAAGGCCAACGATGACATCGCCGACGGCAATGTTGTTCGTGTCGATCAGGTTTTTCTTAGCGATCCGTCCCGCTACGACAGCGTCCACGACCAGTGAGCGAACGACGTCGCCCATGTCAGCGGTTTCTCCTCCGGACAGCGCCAGTGGAACGCCGTGCGAATTCAGTTCTTCAACCAGTCGGCGATAGCGCCCGACAAGTTCCGCGATCACTTCGTCTCCGATGATTCGAGCGTTGCGAGCAATAGTGTTGGCCAGAATCAAGGAGTCGGGGACGCCTAAGCAGTAAATATCGTCGAGATTCATCACCAGCGCGTCTTGGGCCAGTCCAGCGTAGTGCCCAGAGTTGCCGGTAGCTTTGACGAGCAGGTAGGCAATGATTGATTTGGTTCCGGCTCCGTCGCAGTGGATGAAGCTTAAAAAGTCGCTGTCTCCTGCGATGTCTGCATTAACCACGGCGAAAAGTCCGCTGTGCGAGGCGACGCCGGCCGCCTTGAGGGCTTGATGGAGTCCGGCTTTGCTGGCAGAGGCACCGAGTTTTTCGTAGAGGTTGTCGGCCACTAGTTATCCTTTGGTTTTTCCATATGGGAGCTGGGTCAGCGTTCAGGCCCCGATTGCGGGGTATCCTAACACCTGGAAACCAAATTATCGACAGCAGACAGGTTTTCAGCCCGGCTTCCATGTGGGAGTCGGGTCATATATAATGTGTGTCCCACTCGCTTGATTGGAATATCGCAAGGAGAAACGTATGAAGCGCCGCGAATTAGAAGACAGAATGCAGTCCGCCTCCACTGGAATCGGCTCTGCGATTGACGGTGCTCCACGGCGGGCGGTCTTGGCTGCCTTCGTCTTGGGAATAGTCGCGGCTACCTTTCCAGGAATAGTTTTTCCACTGATTGTGGTAGCCGGCGCAATCGTCCTTGCTTTTTGGTATGTCTGCGAACCAGAGCTGCCTGCAGAGCGCGAAGTGCCAGCGGCCCCTGCTTCCGTGCCCGATCCAGTAGAACAAAAGAAACAAGCCGAAGCGCAGAAATCTTCAAAGAAAAGCTCTTCTGCCAGTGATAAACCAGTGAATGGTTCACAGCCGAGCGCTTCGCCTGAATAATTGGCGGGCCTTAACCCAGCTTAGTGATCTTCTAGAACACCTAGTAAGTCCAGCGCGGAAATAATTCCGACGACCTTCTTGCGCTCGACAATTACCAGCCGGTGTACATGATTGCGCCGCATAGCGACTGCGAGTGACGCAATATTGTCATTTGGCGAAGCGGTAATTACTGATTCGGTCATAATCTCTTCGACCGTCGTATTACCGAAGCGTTCACTGAAGTGACCGCCGTCTTCAAATTCGTGATAGGGCGCGTCAAGGTAATAGCTGCGTGCGGGTAAATCCTCGATTTCGTCTTCGATTGCGACACGAAGCAAATCGGCCTGTGATACAACTCCAGCAAGCTCACCGGATTCTGACACAACAGGAGCACCGCTGATTCTGTGTTCAATCAAAGTCATCCAGGCGTGAGTGAGTGAAGCGGATTCTGCGAGCGTAACAACTTTGCGCTCCATAATATCCTTGGCGGTGATATGATTCCTGGCCATGCGGCTAGTCCCTAAAATTAACGAACTGAAGTTCTAAATCGACTTTTTCTTTAAGCAGCGCAATCACAGACTGCAGGTCGTCGCGCTTCGGACCAGTGACCCGTACCTGCTCTTGCTGAATCTGCGCCTGAACTTTTTTCATTTTCTCGTCTTTAATTAATTTGACGATTTTTTTTGCATCGTCCGAACTAATTCCTTGCTTAATCATCACTTGCTGGCGCATCGAGCCCATCGAGGCTTCTTCCGGCTCTTTGTAGTCGAGCGCTCGAATTCCTACGCCGCGCTTGGAGATTTTCTGATTTAAAATGTCGGTCATTGCCTGGAGCTTCATTTTATCCGAGGCGTGCAGGGTGATCAGTTCCTTTTTGTCGAACTCGATCTTGCTGTTGCTGCCGCGAAAATCGTAGCGGGTTTCTACTTCTTTTCTGGCCTGGTTAACAGCGTTGTCCACTTCTTGAAGATCGACTTCTGAGACTACGTCGAATGAAGGCATTTTTTTCGGCTCCCTGTTCAGCGCTTGTCAGCGATAAGGTTTAACATGTGATGCTGGCATCATCTAGTGCGGGAAAGCTCGTCCCTGACTCCCCGGGCTTCGAATTGGAAGCTAATGTTGAGATAAAAACCGACAATATCCCTCGGGTCAAAGCGCTAAAACCCTTTTTTCTATTTAAACTTGGCAATTGTGCTCTGCGTTGTCCCTGACTATACTCGAGGCTCGTTGGAGCGTGAGTTGACAAGCCACTAAATAGCTTTGTTTTGAACGGGGCCCGGCTCTGTGGTAGCTCGTCGGCACAGTAGTTCCGTTAAACAACACTAATTTTTCAAATTTCATGAGCGACGCTGTCGAAAATCCCGCGATTCCTGAAGTCCAATCTAAACTCGAGTCGACGTGCAGAGCGGAGTTCGGCGATACGCTGATTGCGTTGCCGTCTCACCGCTGGACTGAATACGGACTGACGTTCGGAGTCCGCAAAGCCAATGCCGCCGATGTTTTTAAAACACTTCGTGACGATCCAAAGCTCGCATTTAATATGCTGATCGATGTGACCGCCGT
>JAGRAN010000067.1 GCA_020434585.1 Bdellovibrionales bacterium | reverse complement strand
CGTGGATCCACACAGATCCTGCCGATCGCCTTCTGCTCTGGTCAGCAGGAGCTCGGCAGGATCTGTGTGGATCCACGCCGGGTTCGCCGTCGTGGGTCTTCTGAACGTGTCGGCAACACCGTCGAGTATCGGGGTGCTTGGGCTCGCGAGCTCAGTGCACTGATCGAGTACCTCACGGACGCCGACCTGGAACAGATTGCTGCGCGAATCGGGGAGGGCAATTTCGAGCTTCCTCAAGTTGCTTAGGCGACTTCGCTGCGTGTTCGTCGACTGCTGCTGCCATCGGGGCTGCGCCAGTAAGTTTTGCTTCGAGAGATTCGCGTGCGGGTGTTCGCCTAGTGCGACACCCGCACGTGCGGCCGGGATGCTTGAACGAACGGCCACACTCGTGGAAGGAGGTAAACTAGCCTTTCGTGCATCCCAGAATCTCGCCAACCTACCAAATTGGTAAAACATGGCTGATTTAAGCTTAAATTGCACATGTAAACAATAAAACTTGACCCGCTTAAGCTTAATCTATATACGGCTAGCTTAAATTCGACTATAATAAGTCTTATTACACGAATTTTTAAGCTTGCTGACCCGATCATCTATTTTAACAAGGTAACCATGCGCAATTATTGGATATTGCCTCTCGGGGCCCTGATTTTACTTAGCCTACTTGGAGCTTTTCTCCCAGGCACTCCGATGCCTGCCGCTGAGAATATAGACAGCGGCGATACGGCCTGGATGCTGACAGCGACTGCTTTAGTGCTGCTCATGACGCCAGGTCTTTCGTTCTTTTACGGCGGGATGGTGCGTGCAAAGAACGTCCTGTCAACCATGCTCCAGAGCTACATCGCGATGGGCATAATCAGCATTCTCTGGGTCGTTGTCGGCTTTAGCTTGTGCTTCGGCGAAAGCTACTATGGGCTGATTGGTTCACCGCTGACATTTCTAATGTTTGACGGAGTAGGAGCTTCATCACACCCAGACCTTGCACCGACAATCCCACTCGCATTGTTCGCCTTGTTTCAACTTAAGTTTGCGATAATTACTCCAGCGCTGATCACCGGAGCGTTTGCTGAACGTGTGCGCTTCTCCGCATATATCTTGTTTCTGATTTTGTTCAGTCTCTTTATCTACGCACCGCTTGCTCACTGGACCTGGCATCCAGAAGGATTCCTGCGTCAATGGGGAGTGCTTGATTTTGCTGGTGGAACCGTTGTCCATATGTCAGCCGGGTTCGCAGCGCTTGCTGGAGCACTCGTGCTAGGTCAGCGCAACGGCCACAAAAAAGGCGACTTACATGTTCCTGCTCACTTGCCATTTGTCTTACTTGGAACAGGCCTACTTTGGTTTGGCTGGTTCGGGTTTAACGCTGGTTCTGCTCTTGCAGCAAACGGAACAGCCGCTCTTGCGTTCCTGACCACCAACACAGCATCAGCCGCTGCGATGCTTGCCTGGTTGTTTTTCGACGCAGCTCGCGGCCGCAAGCCTTCGGTTCTCGGAGCTTGTATCGGAGCAGTAGTCGGCCTGGTAGCGATTACTCCGGCTGCTGGATTTGTAACTGTCGGCGCAAGTATCTTTATTGGAACAGCAGCAAGTATCATCAGCAATCTGGCCGTGCACTGGAAGTCTAAATCTAGAATTGACGACACATTGGATGTTTTTCCCTGCCACGGCGTAGGCGGAATCGTAGGAATGCTGCTTACCGGTGTATTCGCTCATGAAGTGGGCCTAATCCACGGTCAGACGACGACGTTTCTGCTTCACTTGCTTGGCTTAGGAATTGTAAGCGTGTTTGCCTTCTGTGGCTCATACGCACTACTTAAGCTGACCGACATGATAATTCCCCTGCGAGTCGATGAGTTCCACGAGGAACTTGGTCTCGACCTCAGTCAGCATGGCGAGAGCATAGAGCCGCATTTAAAAGTAGCAGTTTCTGCGGCCAACGACTCAGAAGACTCTGTTGTAGAAGACAGGCGACAAGAGCAAGCTGCATAATCTTCGACTACCTCCACAACTCCATCGTTCTAAAAGCCGAAGTCATTCACGATAGAATGGCTTCGGCTATGTCACAAAGGAGCCATCGTACCTCTCACTGGGTACACTGTGAAGCAATGTCAGGCCTGTTTAGCGGTTTTTCGGACTCGGAGTAGCATAAACCGCGAAGGAAGCCTGACACCCTAGACACAAAACTGACCTCGCTTTAAATTGGCTATCCTTATCAGGCCTTTATGGGTAATTATATGGCGAAGTTGGAAAATACCGTGGGGAACAAGATGGCAGGCCGTGGATGTTAGGAAATATTTCAGGGCATACAGCAGTCAAAGCGGGCTCAGTTCTTACCGCATTACTTTGTGCTGTTGTTTTTTCACTCGCGACCCTTAATCCTATCTACGAAGACGAAATAGTTTACCTGCAACTTGCGAGTAATTTTTCGTGGAAGGATTTTTCTTCACCTTTTATTTATCCGCAGTGCACGTCAACGGTTCGACGAGCTGTCCCAATACCGCTTGTGCCTGCGGCAGCGCTGACCACAGCAGTCTTTAGCTTTATATCAAGCAACGAAGCATTGCGACTGATGGGACTTCTTGTTACCGGGTGCAATGCATTACTTCTTTTAGCCTTTGTTCGCCGCTCTCTCGGAGCACGTGAGCGCAATATTGAAAGCCTGATTCTCTTGCCATTGGCAATCGGGGTTTTCCCAATCTTTCTTGTATTAGCGCGACCGGAGGGGACATTGTTTTTACTCGCGGCGGGCTTGCTCTCCATAAGTCTCACTACAACGAGCTCGACTCTTATCATGCGCTTCTTGAAGGGACTTCTCTCGTTTGTCATTGTTTCAATTGCAGCGTGGATACATCCAGGGGCCGCAACACTTTTGCCGCTATTCCTTGTAGCCTCCTGGAATGTAGGCGGTCGGGGTGTAATTGGAATGCTCTGCGCTGCGGTTGCAGGCGCGGTTGTTGTCACTGGGGTTAGTTTTCACTGTTCAGGCTACGCGTGCCACGAAGTGCCGGAAATAGAATCTTTCTATTCTTTGTATTCGAATGAGCTGAGCTCTCTGTCTTTGCTTCCCACAATACGAACGTTCTTCTCATCTATTTTGGATATTCAACCATATATCGAGGCGCTCCTTTTTAAGACATCTTCTGGAAACTATTGGGGATACTATCCACCTGTCCATACCCAATATCCAATTCTCTACGTAATAGCCAATGCGTTAGGCCTAATACCGTTAGCGATACTGCTTGTCATGTCTGTTGCTACTTTTATTCAAGTGATACGCGACCTGTCTTTAACCGAGAGAACTCTCAAACACCTTCCCTCCATTTCGGTGTTTGCGAGTATTGCACTTGGTGCCCTGGCCTACCCGATTAAATACGCCTATCGTGCCGAGCTGTTTTTTTTATTGCTCCTACTTGGATTGGCGTTGAATGGGGAACTTCTGCGAGTAACCTGCGAACGTGTACGCCATATGTGGATAGCGCTTTTCAAGACTTCGATTATTCTGAGCATGGTATTCTTGGTTATTTTGCTGGGGCCTCCTATTTTCGAATCTCTCTTTGAGGTGCACCCCGTGGAGCAGCGGATTTCAGTCGGAATTTTTGCATCGAATATTCGCGATGACGAAATCAAAAAGGCAGCAAACTTTTGTCAGATTGAGAACTATTCAGGAGCAACACTTGTTGACACTTTGACGTATTTTTATCTTGATGATCCCCACGCCTCGTATCTTGAGTCATACGTGTTCTTCCATGACCAAGATCCGCCGTCGGCAAGGGATTATTTAAAGCGCATTAAGTTGCGAAACGCCTTCGTTCACTGTGATTCCGTCCCAGAATCATCAGTTAGCGAGTTTAAGCGTTTTGGTGACCTCTGCTGCTTTTAGCGGCCGCCGCGCTACGAGATTTCTCGCCCGTTTTTCCGAACAAAGCGTTCAACAAGATATTGTGGGCGACCCTTTACTTGCTCGTAAATTCGACCAACGTACTCACCGATAATGCCAAGAAAAACAAAGTTCACTCCGAGTGCTAATGCAGTTAGTGCGCCGAAAACTGCATAGATTGTCGGAAGCTCGTTTCCCGCGACGTAGCTGGCGAGCAAAAAAAAGCTAAAACCAAAGCCCGCAAGGAAAAGCAGAATCCCGCAAAAAAGCGAAAATCGAATAGGGAAAATTGAAAACGCAAAGATGCCATCAAACGCGAGATTGAAGAGTTTCCAAAGGGAATATTTGGAGCTACCGGCCGATCGCGCCCCACGTTCAATGCCAATGCCCTCTTGTCGGAAACCAATCCACGAACGCAGTCCACGGTGAAATCTGTGAACTTCTCGGAAGTCTCGGAGAGATTCGTATGCTTTGCGACTGAACGCCGCATAATCTCCGCTGTCTAGTTGAACGGGAATTCGCCAAAAAAACTTCAGCAATCGGTAGTAACTCGAATAGGTCAATCGTCGTAAGAGCGGTTCGTCTCGAGTCTTGCGGTAAACAAAAACGACCTCGTTTCCTGCATTCAAGCGTTGGATGAGTTGAGGGATGAGTTCTGGAGGGTCCTGCAGGTCGCCATCAAGAGTGATGAGGATGTCGTCTGTGCAGTGATCGAGGATCGCCGTCAGTGCTACTTGGTGGCCAAAGTTTCTGGAGAAACGAATGTAGTTTACCCAGCTATGGTTCTGAGTAGCGGAATCAAGCAGCTTCGGCGTATCGTCCGTGCTGCCGTCATCGATGAAGAGAACTGTCGTGGAGTGTTCTTTTTTGAGCTCTCGAACAACTGGCTCAAGACGTCCGAGTAGCGACCCAAAGACCTCCTCTTCGTTATACAGGGGTATTCCAATCGTAACCGAACTCATGAATGCAACTTGCCCATTGTGCCGCGAATGTAAGCCATGTTCCAAAGCTTTACTCCTGCAAAGCTTAGCCGAAAGGTGGACGAGGTGAAATCAGAAAAATAGGGTGCGACAATTGAATGAAGATTATCGAAGGTGCGTGCATATGTGCCCCGATCAATTCTAGCGAGAAAGTTAGAGAGGGAGGGGCTACGCTCAGTCAGGTAGAGATCCACAAGATGAAAAGTACCCGCTTCTGTGAGGAGTTTCTGGCAGGCTTTCAGTGTTGCAACAACTTGTTCGTCGCTCAAATGGTGGAAGATGCTATTCGAGATAATAATATCAAAGCGTCGCTCAGCCAAGATACTGTCACTATTGCAAACGTCCCCAACGATAAACTCGCCCGACTTGTTCTTTCTCGCGCTTTCGATGTACGCGGGATTTAAATCTACTCCCGTGTAGTTGTGGGTTGTAAAATAGTCCGCGTGAACACCTGGTCCGCAACCGAGGTCAAGAACGGCCAGCCCCGCGTGCTGATTAAGTGATTGAATGATGGGAGCAATTTTTTGAAAAGAAAACGGTCTTTGGATAGTTGAGTATCCAAATCCGCTGTCAAGAAACTTGTTATTTAGAGATTTATTGGACACGCCCTACTGCCAATAGTGAAGTGCCTACCGGAAAGCGTATCGGCACAGTGGTCTCAAAATTCATTATCGATAAAAGGATTGTTTCGCTCAGTTTGTTTGGAGGGGAAAATCCGCGCTCTATCGTATTCTGTCGCGACGTAAAAAGTAGAACAAAGCTTCGTAGCAACAAAAGCGAAACCATCGAAAATCCCCAATAGCGTGTCTCGATGTCTACGAGCCCCTGGTTGTAAAGCAACTTTCTAAGCCTTGTCGCGTTATAACGTCGAGCGTGCCCAGCCGCCAAGTCGTACTTACTGTAGAGCAGTTGAAGGGCAGGGACATTAATAAAGACATACCCACCCGGCTTCACATGTTCGATGGCGCACTGCAGGAAGGCTACGTCGTCAGCAATGTGCTCGATGACGTCCATTAAGAAAACACCGTCGAACTGACCTATGAGCGATGGGTCTCGATCGAAAATGTTGTAGCAATATACATTTCCTCGCCCTGGCTTAACTCGCCTCAGCGCTTCGCTGTTGAGGTCAGTTCCAGAGACTGTTACCTGATAGTCATTTTCAACTTGACTACGAAAAACACCAGCCCCACAGCCTATCTCAAGAAAGTGACTCTCTTTCTTGAAGCGAGGCCGGAACACCTTGGAAAATTCTCGAAAGCGCCACTGCATCCAGAAGTGTTGCTCTGTGGAATAGTCAAACCACTCGTCACCCATCGCGACGGGGGAGGCCTTTGAAAGCTCAATAATGTCTGCTCGTGTGTTCATCGAATGGAGCACCATAAAAGTGGAAAAATAGCATGCCAAAAGGAAAAGAAACAGGTCATAGAAAGCTATCCAAGACAGCTTCGTTTTACAGAAACTCTGCCTGGTAAGCGACCTGGTGGTGCATGCCACAAAAGACGGTAGCAGTCATAGTAAGCGGTAGTAAGCGGTGTCAGGCCTGTTCAGCGGTTTTTCGGACTTGAAAAAGCAGAAACCGCGAAGGAAGCCTGACACCGGTTCCCCCGATTCTCCTGAAGCATACTCAACGCAAGGAGTTTGCGAGAACTGTTCCCTAACTTTGAGCTAGAAGCTTCCAGACTGTGCTGCAGTGTCACCCCATCCGATACATTCGCAGAGGTATTTGCTGACGCACCTATCATCTCTATCGTAGGTTACGATCTTTTCTTCCTGATGCGTGACCCATTTTGGACCGTCAATCGATGCATTGAAAATATCTTCAAAGCTATCTCTGTTCGCATCAAAGTCACAATCGTCAAGGCCGCGTCTTCCATGCCCACAATATTCTTTGCATAGCTGCGTATAGAGGGCAATGTGCTCATCTTGTAAATCGCAATAGTCTTCCCCGATCCATTCTTCTTCCAACTCGCCCTGAATATAATAATACCGATCCTGGTTACAGTGCGCTTCCGTGTCTGCTGCAGTAGCCCAGCTAGCTGATACGGCTACTAGGAGGAGCATGTTGAAGCAACTTAATATTGCTGAGAGAAAATAATCAGTTTTATTCATTTCTAAACCTCTTAAAGAAAAACGACTTAACCACAGCAGTTATGGTTAAAACAATAGAGTTCGTGCTGTTTGTGGGACTTTTTCCCACACGCACGAGCAAAAACCGCGAGGGAAGCCTGACACCGCAGGACAAACCGCAGGACTGGGCAACAGGGGTAAGCCGCGAATCTTTTGGGAAAAGTAGATGCTGAAGCAGTGTCAGAACCTCGAGCTGCCGGAATGGACTAGCCATTCCGGCAGCGGTGTCGTTTCAGGCCGCCTGCGGGAGGGGCCTGGAGTAGTGCAGGCTGAGCACTCGCAAGTCGTCGGCGTGGTCGACCACCTGGATCTGGAAGTCCAGCCAGCTCTCCACCTGTGCGATGACGCAGCGGCTGTCCTCCAGCGGACCGCCGATCCTCATCGTCAGGCTGAGGTTCTCGTCCGTGATCGGCGGAACGCTCAGCATCCGCAGCTCCCTCAAGACCGTTGCGTTGAACTGAGTTTCGTGGAGCTCGTTCCAGATGCAGGTCTTGCGCGCCCGGGTGAACGCGCGCTCGAAGACCCGCTCCTCGACGGCCGGATCGATCAGGTCGCGGAGGCGGC
>JAGRAN010000066.1 GCA_020434585.1 Bdellovibrionales bacterium | reverse complement strand
TGGCGTGATCGAAGCTGAGGCCGTCAGGGAATATATCGTAAAGCAGAACTCGTCCGACCGTGGTCTCATGAATCTTGCCATGAATGCGAACCTTAATTCCGGCTTGCAGATCGACCGTCTTCATTTCGAAGGCCATCACGACTTCTTCTGGGCTGGAGAATACGCGCCCACTGCCTTTCGCATACGGCCGCTCACGGGTCATGTAGTAAAGTCCGAGAACGATATCCTGCGACGGTCCGATAATCGGCTTACCGTTTGCGGGCGACAAGATGTTGTTTGTAGACATCATCAGCACGCGTGCTTCAACCTGCGCCTCAACTGAGAGCGGCACGTGCACTGCCATCTGGTCACCATCGAAGTCAGCGTTGAACGCAGTACAAACGAGCGGGTGCAGCTTAATTGCTTTACCTTCAACCAACACAGGTTCGAACGCCTGAATACCGAGACGGTGCAGTGTCGGAGCGCGGTTCAACATGACCGGGTGTTCTTTGATCACCTCAGCCAAAATATCCCAAACGATCGACTTTTCCTGCTCCACCATTTTCTTTGCGCTTTTAATGGTGGTGACGAAACCGCGCTCTTCAAGCTTGTTGTAAATAAACGGCTTAAAAAGCTCGAGAGCCATCTTTTTCGGGATACCGCACTGATGCAGACGCAGCTCGGGACCAACGACGATAACCGATCGTCCAGAGTAGTCCACACGCTTTCCAAGGAGGTTTTGACGGAATCTGCCGCCCTTTCCTTTCAACATGTCGCTGAGAGATTTCAGCGGACGCTTGTTCGGACCGGTGATAACTCGGCCGCGACGACCGTTGTCAAACAGTGCGTCCACAGCTTCCTGCAGCATACGCTTCTCGTTGCGGATAATGATATCCGGGGCGTTAAGCTCCAACAGACGCTTCAGACGGTTGTTCCTGTTGATCACACGGCGATATAAGTCGTTCAAATCGCTGGTTGCGAAACGGCCGCCGTCAAGCGGAACGAGCGGACGCAGATCGGGCGGGATTACCGGAATACATTCCAGAATCATCCACTCCGGACGATTGCCGCTGTCGAGCATCGAGTAAACTACCTTGAGACGCTTCGCTATCTTCTTGCGCTTTGCTTCGTTGGTCGCATCGGCCAGCTCTTGACGCAGCTTAGGGGCGAGATCTACGAGATCGATCGCCTGCAGCATCTCCCGAATAGCTTCAGCTCCGATGCCCGCACGAAAATCAACACCGCCCTCGGTGATCATGTCGCGGTATTCTTTTTCCGTGAGCAGATCCCCGTAAGCAAGGTCGTCCAGGTCACCCGGATCGAGCACAACATAAGCCTCGAAATACAGAACCTTTTCGAGGTCACGCAGAGTTAGGTCGAGCAGGTTCCCAATTCGGCTCGGAAGGCTTTTTAGGAACCAGATGTGCGCAACCGGAGAGGCCAGTTCGATATGGCCCATGCGGTCGCGACGCACTTTAGACAAGGTAACTTCCGTTCCGCACTTTTCGCAGATAATTCCGCGATGGCGCATACGCTTGTACTTCCCGCAAATACACTCGTAGTCCTTAACGGGACCGAAAATCGCACCGCAGAACAGACCGTTTCGCTCCGGCTTAAACGTACGGTAATTGATCGTTTCCGGCTTTGTGATGTGACCATGCGACCACGAGCGAATCTTTTCCGGACTCGCGATCGATATCTTCATTGCCTCAATGTTTGAAGGGTTCTTTGGCTTTTCAAACAGGCTAAACAGATCATCCATTACTCGGTATCCCCTTCCTGACTAAACTTAGAAACTCGACCTACTCTGCTGCTGCGTCGCTAGATGCGGACATTGAAGCCCCTGCACCCGCGCCGGGCATTAAGCGTGCGACCTGCGTTGTGCCGTTACTCTCTGCGGTTGCCTGAGGCTGCGTGATGGCTGTGGCCGGCTCACGCTCAACAAGCTCTACATCGAGACCCAGACTCATCAGCTCTTTGGTCATTACGTTGAACGACTCGGGCAGACCCGGTTCGAGAACATTTTCGCCTTTGACGATCGCTTCATACATTCGAGTACGGCCTGCTACGTCATCAGACTTAACAGTCAAGAACTCTTGCAATGCGTATGCTGCACCGTATGCTTCAAGCGCCCACACTTCCATTTCCCCAAGCCGCTGTCCGCCGAACTGAGCTTTTCCGCCCAACGGCTGCTGAGTAACCAGCGAGTAGGGTCCAATCGAGCGCGCGTGAATCTTGTCGTCGACCAGGTGGTGAAGCTTCAGCATGTACATCACGCCGACCGTAACTTGCTCTTGGAACGGCTCACCGGTTCGGCCATCGAACAAAATGCTCTGGGCGTAGTGCGGCAGCTCGCAAAGATCGAGCAGGCTGTGAATCTCCTTCTCCGAAGCACCTTCGAACACCGGAGTCGCAACATGTATCCCTCCCATATTGCGCTGACCGACTTGAAGCACCTCGACATCATTCAACGACTTAACGAATTTGCCGTGAGCCGACTCAGGGTTTAAGCCCTCAGTTAGGTAGCGGCGCGTGCCCTCCGCCGAAGCTGAGAAGCTCGGTGAAGCGTCACGCATCGAGGCACGAACCTGAATGTCCGGGTCGCTGATTTTTTCAACCAGGTCGCGGATCTTTCTGCC
>JAGRAN010000065.1 GCA_020434585.1 Bdellovibrionales bacterium | reverse complement strand
TGCGACGACTGGTGTCCCTCCGCGAGGTGGGTGATCGTTTAGGTAGTTCGTAATCAGATGGGCATCGAGCAGCGGAATGTCCAGTCCGTCGGCTGGTGGAGGCTCGTTTAGAGGTTGTTCGCGGTCTATTGCAATACAGCGCTGTACAGCATTTGAGAAAGAGGCTTGGGGAGAGCCTGGCCTAAATGTGTCCAGAAGCGGTTCTCGCTTTGGTTTGAGGGCGGGTAAATTAGGCGGCGCAGGGGTCGTGGAAATACCTAGTTGCTGCAAAGCGCCGCCCAACTGATTTGCAACTACGTTGGGGTCTAGCCGTGCTCCAAAAATATTGATTTCGTCGATGGCATTGTTAAGTGGCTTTTCAAGAGTCCTGATGATGTCGTCTCGCCGAGTGTTTGTCGAAATGCGTCGTTCGGAGATAAGCTTTTTTACTCGACGATAGTCCGTCGGTGTTCCGATTGCGAAGATGCCGACACGGGGCAGAAGAGTGGGGGCGAGCTTGCTTAAGTAATACGGAACAGCTTCGGCGAAGAAATTACCTTGTGAGTGAGCTACAACAATAAAGAAATGGCTCTCATTTGGATTTACTGTGGCGCGTTCGTTCGCGATCTGCATCTGCACTGCGATGTTTTGCACGAGGTGAGTTGGCTCGTTAAAAGCGGAGTAGTCGAGCCCTTGTCCAAAAAGATGCAGGCCTTGGCGAAGCACTTCAATCATATCACCGACTGGTGCACCACCAGGGTAGCCTTGACCGTTAACTGTAAGCGAGTCGTAACCTTCCCTGATGCAATTTGAGACGCCGACATTTAAGCAGCGCCACTTGTCCTGCGCACCCGCCAGCGCGAGGCAACCGCTAAGGACGACCGGATCTAGTTCGCGTTTTGGGTCAAATCCGGAAGGGTTCGGAGTTTCCTGCATCATGTAGTGGCGTTCGTGGGGGAACTTGTTTGCCATGTGGGTGACCAGATAGTCGTAAACGCGTTTTGACTCTTCTTTATAGTCACCTCGGTCGGCACCAAGAACTTGATAAGGAGTATTCATGCCGTTGATATAAAAATAGTGAAATACGCAGCGTTTTTCTCCGGCTACCTGCTCCTCTCGAGACTCTTCTTCTCGAAGTTCTTGTTCCTCTGGAGTGGTTTGAATGCCTAGCTGTATTGGGGCGCCCGAACTGGATGAAGATGAAGTCCCGAAAATTGGATCGATTGGGCTAAGCTGACCGGAACTGCTGCTGGACGCAGTGCTTTGAGTGTTTCCGTGTAATGGCTTCTGCTGCGATGAGCTTTGCTGAGCCGCCAAGTCGATGGGCTGTCGTCGTTTCGGTTTGTCGCGAACAAATGTTCGAATACAGGCTTGAATTTCGCGCCAAACGTCATTGCGTACTTTTGCTAGCTTATTTACTTCACGAGTAATCTGGGTCGAAGCTTCACAGCAGGTGTGCCTGCGTTTTTCTGCAAGCTCGTAGAGCTCGACAGTTATTTCGAAGTGTTTGTTAACTGGATCGGTGCATGTCGGATAGTCGCGTCGCAGCCGATCCCAAAAGTGGGTGTTGTTTGGTTTCTTCGTGCCGGAATTGCTCGAAAATACATCGCCGCTATTTGATGAGTGAAACTCGTCTTGGGCAGAGGCGCTCCCGCAATAAATCACGACGCTAAGCGCGAAGAGTCCGAGGTGCAGAGTCAAAGACCGCTTAAACATTTCCGAGAAAAACATCCAGGCACACAAAGTTACTGAATTTCGCCAGAGAAATGTAGCACGAAAAGTCGCAAAGTGGACAGTTCGGTCTGTCACGGTTATTCAAAGCGCCGATAAACAGGGACTTCGAACTCGGCGTGGTAGTCGACGCCCTTTGTTGGCTCGGAAAGAGTTAGCCACCAGCTGACGGGGCCTTCGGCGTGAGGGTCATTGCTCTCCAATACGTCATCAGGAATTTCAAACGATACCGGCACTCCGGCAATCAAGTCGCAGCTGTTTGCAGGAATCTTTTTGCTGCGCGACCAGCGACTCATGCGCTTTGAGGTATAAGACGAATCTCCAGCGCGCTTCACTCGAATCGTTTCGGTGCACTCAAGTTTTAGCACGAAGTCATTCTTTCCATGAACAGGCGTCATGGCAGTAATGGTCCCATTTAGCGCACCGCCTGCAACACCCGTTTCACCTTCAAGTGCGAAATAAGCTTTTCCGTAGCGGCGCCAGCGAATGGTGTGCTTAATCGCAGTGATGAGAATAAACAGGGTGATTAGCGGAAAGAGACCGAGAGCGAGAATGCCGTAGTTGCCGCTTTCGCTGATGACTTTTTTGATTCCAACAATCGCGCCAACGCTCGGAAGCGCCAAGAACGCAGCCATGCCCCATAATACCTTGAGTCGAAACGCCGCCTTCGATTCGAGGCGTCCAGAGGCCCACTCTTTATTCTTTCTCCACGGAGTCGGGTCAGCGGTAACAGCGCTGGGGTCTCGCGTTGCCTTTCGTGCGGCACGCCACCAACGTCGCACCGTTATATTAAGAATGCCGATGACAAAAATTGCAGCGCCAATAAGCAGAGGTATTTGATTGTCAGCAGCTTCAGACTCAAGTTCCTGCGCCGCAGCGCTCGTGGTGAAAGCGGGCAAGAGAACGATAGCGATTATAAGCAGGCGTCGAATTGTCAGCATGAGCCAATCCCAACAGTGATTACCCCTACTTATTAGAGCGAAGAGATTAGGTTTCGCAAGAGGCAATCCGGAACTGCTCCCTAAGTGGAAGGAATCCATTGGCTGACGGAAGGTTCAGTTTTGCCAGCAGCTCCAGTTATTGACTCGTAGTTTACGGTATAGACGTTTCGCCAGGCGTCTAATGAGAAGGCTCCGGCGGAAACGGACGTAGTTTTGGCGAGGAAGTTGCCGTCGGGGGTGTAGATTTCTAGTTGGTAATCAGACGGTGTACTGCCTGTACCTAAATACGACAATACATATATATAGCCTTTAGCTTCGATGCTCATGTCTAGGTAAGTTACTGGTTGGGAATTTGTGTTTAGTTTCTTTAGCGTGCCTCCGCCAAAGTAGGCGAGAGGGTTACCGGCGAGATCGAAGGAGCGAAAATATCCATCTCCATTAGCCGAACTCGGATTTCTATCAAGAATTATCATCGAATTCTTCGGTCCAGCGGCAACTGCGACCGGGTCAAGCAGCAGTGAGGGGTTTGCTTGCACTGAACTAACTGAACTTGCTGGTCCAGAAAGCGGTGTTGCCAAGGGTGACTCTGAGTCAGCGACGGCTGCACCAACTAGGTGGAGGTGAAAAATCTTGCCGGTTGCCTTTCTGATGCAAAAGACAGTTCCGCTAGGATGAATCGCCATCGAATCCATCTGCAGCGCGAATTTGCCATAGCTTCCGGAAGAGAACGAGTAAGTATTGCTCGAATCAAGGCTGAACTTTCTCATGAAGTACTCGTTGTTCGAGCCAGGAACTAATGCAAAGTTGCCCGCGGACGAATCGTCGAACAGAGCGGTCTTTAGCAAAAGTATTTCAGTCGTGCCGCAGGAAGAATCTTTAAGTTGGCTGCTGGGGTTTTGCGTCAGCGATACGGTTTTGTGTTGATAGAGCTGTCCGCGAGCACTGGAATTGCCGCATTCAGGGAAATTTGCTGAGTAAGACTGCCAGCCGTAGCTAAGGAGACCGTTCGTTTCGTTAACCGAGACGTCCAAGATTTTACCGAGGGCGCCGTTGCTAAGGGTTGAGTTTAGGTCGTCTTTCGTTTGTGTCGGGGCTGCGCCGGCGCTCCACTCGTAATTACCACCTGTATAGGCAAGCTTTTCTTTATGGTTGTACTGAGAGCTCGCGGTCAAGGGAACTAAGCGCTCCTGAATTGTAAGATTAATATTGAGTGCGTCACTGCCGCTTGGAGTGATGTTTAACGTTCCGGTTTTGCTACCAACACCTGCAACCCAGTCGTTCTTTGAGTAAAACTTGACTGAGACGTCTACTGTTCCACCGGAAGGGACATCGTCGAAGCTTACTTCAAGCGGGGCAGATTGAGTCGTAGCGGGGAGGGTGACTTCCTTCTCAATTGCATCTGATTCAGCAAAGGCAGCGCGCACTCGGTAGTGTGTAGCAGTTGCCGGGAACTCGAAATCCTTGGGGTCATGATTGATGGTGACTTTCAGGTTATGTGAGAGCTTAACTCGGTTTCTGATTAACCAAGGGGACTGGACTACTTCAGCTGTCGTTTGTGCTAGTTCTGCAGCAGTTGT
>JAGRAN010000064.1 GCA_020434585.1 Bdellovibrionales bacterium | reverse complement strand
AGCTTGTGATAGCGAGTGAGTACGTCGGCGACGATGGTCGTGTAGGCGTGCCCGATATGCGGGGCGTCATTCACGTAGTAAATAGGTGTGGTGATATAGAAACTCATCGCTAAACCGCTCGGCTAGTAAGAACGCAGGCTAGCAATCCGCATTAAAAAATGCAAGAAATACCAGTAGATTAGATAAAACAGCTAAGCCTGTGGGACTGCTAAAAAACATCTCTGATAACACGAACCCAGACTCGCTTGCAGTTCGGATGCGGCGCAGGCGCTTCGAGTTCTTCCTTAAACTGCTTTCGCCATTGAAAGAGCCGGTGCGGATAATCGACATCGGCGGCACGGAACAATTCTGGGAGCAGATGGGACTTGCCGGAACAGAGTCTGTGGAGATCACAGCAGTAAATTTAACTCCGTTTGAACCACGTTATCCAAATGTTCACAGCGTGATTGGCAACGGATGCGACCTGCGTGAATTGTTCCAAGACAATCAGTTCGATGTAGTTTTTTCGAACTCGGTAATCGAACATGTGCCGAACTTAGCCGGTCAGCAGAAAATGGCTGCGGAAATGATGCGCCTAGCACCGCGCTACTTCGTGCAGACGCCTAACTACTACTTTCCACTTGAGCCGCACTTCCTTGTTCCTGGATTTCAGTGGATGCCCGAGGCTCTCCAGGTATATCTGCTGATGCACTTCAACCTTGGTTGGGCAGGGAAGCATTCTGACAGGCAAACGGCGGTCAACACCGCTCGCTCAGTTAAGCTGCTTAGGCGGCGTGAACTCAGCGGCCTATTTCCTGGATGCCAAATTTACTGCGAAAAAGCCTTGGGCCTAAACAAGTCTTTCGTAGCGTACGGTGGCTGGGACCTTACAGCTGCTCAATAAACTGTAGCAGGGTGCGAACACCGAAACCGGTCCCCCCGGCGGGCACATACTCGTTCGGGCTGTCGACGAACGCTGGCCCGGCGATGTCCAAATGTGCCCAGCGAGCCTCCTCCGGTGCAAACTCCTTAAGGAATAGTGCAGCCGTGGTTGCACCAGGTGCGGTGCCGCTGCCGATGTTTTTGATGTCGGCAATGCTGCTTTTAATAGCGCTGCGGTATTCGGAGCCAAGCGGTAGTGGCCATAATTTCTCACCAACGTCTTCAGCTGCGCTCATCAGCATGTCGCGCAGGTCTTCGTCGTCCGTAAATATTCCGGCAAACTTTTCGCCGAGTGCAGCAATGCAGGCTCCGGTCAGCGTAGCTGCGTCGACAATGAAATCGGCCTTAAGTCGCTTAGAGTATGACAGCGCATCAGCCAGCAGCAGTCGACCTTCGGCATCGGTATTCAAAATTTCAATCGACTTGCCGTTGATTGCTTTGACTACGTCTCCGGGCTTAACGCTTTTTCCGTTAATCATGTTTTCCGAAGTCGGCACAATCGCGTGTACCTCGTGAATTGGGCGGTCGGCCTTTGGCAGGCGGCTAATTGCGTGCATTACGCCAAGTACGCAGGCGGCTCCGGCCATGTCGCATTTCATGGTCATCAGTCCATTGCGCGTTTTTATCGATAGTCCGCCGCTGTCGTAAGTTACTCCCTTTCCGACAAGCACAATCCGTCTGCTGCGCTTGCTTTTGCGGCTTGGTTTGTAAATCAGGTGCGTCATGAAAGGAGGCGCGTCGCTGCCCCGAGAAACCGCAAGCAGGGCATTGGCTCCCATCTTGGCCAGCTGCGCCGCATTAAAAGTCTTCTGAGTAATGCCGCTGCCCTTGCGCGACGCAATCCCGCGCGCTGCGGCGACTAGATTTTTAGGCTGCAAGTCGCTTGGGGGAGTGTTGACCAAATCTCGGGCGAAGACAGTGCTTGCAGCTCGCAGTTCGGCGGTCGAAACGGCTTTCGCCGTTCGTTTGGAATTTAAGCCCGAGGCACAGAGCACAAAGGTTTTTCGCTGAGTCTTCGCTGCTCCATTTGAGGACTTGTAGCTGCCGAAGCTATAGGCAGCCAAATTAATGCCTTCGACGATTGCTTCAGCAGCAGATGGTCGGTGTTCTTCAGGCAGTGCATCCAGAATAACTGCTATTTTTGCGGCCCGGTGGTCTGACGCAGCTTTCCAGGCATCTCCACCTACGCGCCGCCATTCTTCTCCATCGAGCGCGTCCGAATCCTTAATTGAGGAAACTGCACACAGCCTGATAAATGAGCTGGGCTCACCAAGATTAATTGAAACTTTACTGCCGGGAGTCGGCGAATATTCAAAGTGCTTAATCCCGTCAAGGATGTAAGCGTCATGCGCGTCGTCGAGATCCTTTAGGACTGCGCGGGAAGATGGCTCAAAGCTACTCCATCCTTGAGCCGAGCGTGACTTGCCGCCCGCGCCAGCAGACTGTGCAGCAGATACCGGCACAAACAGCAGTTCGCTGTTCTTGGGAGCAGATTTCGAAAGGGAAATTGTGACTAGGGCCATACGCTCTCCACAAAAAAATACAGCTGACAAAGACAACCATATAGCCGCCCTTCCGGCTTAAGGACAGCACCGATACGGCTAAACTGCTGAGATTTAACACTGATTTAATACCAAACCCGAACTTCCCCTGCTTGGGACGTACGGGTTGTTACCATTTTCAGTGCGGGAAAAAGCATGTAGGCTATTATATGTGGGGTTAGGGATGTAAGATCCCGTAAATCATGAAAATCTAGATGACCAGCGACAGCGCGATCAATACCGTAGGACTTGATGTAATTTATTGGCGAGGCAGCGCTGAAATTTTAAGCGACCTGATTCGCCGCCTCGATAAAGACGGCTTCATCGTTCATCAGGTGCGCACACTCGAAGAGGTGCTCGACTTTGTTGAGCGCCAGCCCCCGGCCTTCCTTCTCGTCGACGGCTCAGCCGGTGAAAACGAAGCTTCAAAGCGCGTAGTTGAAATCTCTTCTGCTCCTAAGCTTTACGCAGTGCCGATTATCTTCTTTGGCGCGGCAGCGGAAAAGCGCACAGCCGTCCTCAAACGACAGGTTGAACAGCTGCTCGCAATTAACATCCCAATTAAGCCCGAGGCTTTTCTTAATCAGATAACAGCCTTCACTTCGCCAAATCAGGGTAGGGACGAGACAGCGGTTAAGCCGACCGTGTTCAAGGGAATCCGTCGAGAGACGATTGCGGGATACCAACTCGCGTCCGCGAATAAACTCCTATTCTTTGACGATAAGCAGCTGCTCCCAGATCATGAGAAGCGCGAAGAAGTTAAGCGCTTGCTTGATCAAATGACCGAACGCGATCGCTGGATTGGACTTCATGCACGGCGAACCGCATTTCTTTCATCCGCGATGGGTGGGCGTGGGAATCTACCTCCTGAGCGCGACCTAAACATTCGCACTGTTAGCATGCTGATGAACATCGGCATTGCAGAAAAAGATCCCGATTTAGGGAAAATAAGTTTGTTCGGCAATGCCTCTCCCCAGTCCGTGGCTCAAGTGGTCGGCGGTCTGCGCGAGGCGGCCAGTATTGTGCGCAGCGATCTTCAGGATGAGAAAGCTGCCGCAACGCTTGAAGCAATTGCCGCTTTGGTTGAAAAGAGCTCACCGCCGAAGGACGAGACAATTCTTGAAGATGCTCAGTATGCTTTAGCAGCTGAAATGGCGGACCGAGCCTGCTGGAGTCTTGATTTTTGGAACCCGCGTGGAGCGCACCTCGTGATGCGCAAGCTGCGAGCGGGAGTATACTTTTTGCCAAACCCCGACGTTGTCGAGTCCCTGGCCAGTATTCTCAGCCAAGCGGTAATTCTTGATTACCGGCTGACCAATGTATATCACCTCAATCTTTCCGATTCCGCCAAAGACAGCAGGCGCCGCAATGTGCGAACAGCTCTAGAGGACGCAGATAGGCGCTTTCGCGGTTCGAAGCAAACAGAGATTCCCCTCTACGACCTGCGCGACGGCATGACTCTTTCCAAACCGGTAGTGTCAATTGACGGCGAAATAATCTGCAATGCCAACGTGCCGCTTGATCACGACATGATATGGCGTCTCTGGCAGCTCGCGGGTGTGCGTCCGCTTAAGCCGACGGCCTTTATTACAGAAGAAGACGAACCGGCGTAGCGCGCTAAACTCTGCCTTCCATCAAAGTTTCGACAACACTCGGATCGGCTAATGTCGATGTGTCGCCAAGGTTGCTTGTGTCGCCTTCAGCAATTTTGCGAAGAATGCGGCGCATGATTTTTCCTGAGCGAGTTTTCGGCAGATTTGGGGTGAAGTGAATCACGTCCGGAGTAGCAATTGGGCCGATGTCCTTGCGTACCTGATTGACTAGTTCTTTCCGTAAATCTTCGGATGGTTCCAGGTCGCCGCGAAGCGTTACGTAGCAATAGATTCCTTGGCCTTTCGTGTCATGCGGGAAGCCGACGACGGCAGCCTCAGTGACGGCGGAATGACCGACTAACGAGCTTTCGATTTCGGCAGTGGCGAAGCGATGTGCCGATACGTTTATCACATCGTCGATTCGGCCGAGCAGCCAATGGAATCCGTCAGCGTCTACGCGGCAGCCGTCTGCAGGGTAGTAACGACCGGGGAACGCTGAGAAGTAAACCTTCTTAATTAGCTCGTTCTTTGGGTCGCCGTAGACGCCGCGGATCATTCCTGGCCATGGACGAGTAATAGTAAGAGAGCCTCCTTCGTCGACGCCGGCGGGGGAGCCGTTGTCTTTAAGCACTTCCGGCACAATTCCGAAGAACGGCTTACCGGCGGCCCCGGGCTTGGCGGCATGTGCGCCTGGGAGTGTCGTTAACATTATTCCCCCGGTTTCGGTTTGCCACCATGTGTCTACGATTGGGCAGTGCTCTTTGCCGATCACACGGTGATACCACATCCATGCTTCCGGATTGATCGGCTCGCCGACCGTGCCCAGGAGACGCAGCGAGCTTAGGTCGTGTTTGTTAGGCCACTCCTCTCCTAAACGTTCGAGTGCGCGAATGGCAGTCGGGGCGGTGTAGAAGATGTTCACTTTGTATTTTTCAACGATGCTCCAAAAGCGGTCTGGCTGAGGGTAAGTCGGAGTGCCTTCAAACATGATGTTTGTTGCACCATTTGAAAGCGGTCCGTAGGTGAAATAAGAATGACCGGTAATCCAGCCGATATCAGCGGTGCACCAGAAGACATCGTCCTCTTTTAAGTCGAACACGTATTTCGTGGTTAGATGTGCGTAAAGCAGGTAGCCGGCGGTGGTGTGCATTACGCCTTTGGGTTTGCCGGTGCTGCCGCTCGTGTACAAGATAAACAGCGGATCTTCAGAGTCCATTGCTTCAGGCGGGCAGTCAGCGGAAGCCTTGGCGGTTAAGTCGTGCCACCAAAGGTCTCGACCCGCCTTCATCTGCGCATCAGTGCCGCCCCGGTTAAAAACAATTACGTTTGTAACGCTTGGACACTCAGCTAAGGCAACGTCGACTTTGTCTTTGAGCGCAATGGTTTTGCCTGCGTGATAGCTGACGTCTGTCGTAATTATCAGCTTTGATTCGCAGTCATTGACTCGGTTGCGCAGAGAGTCGGAGCTGAAAGCCGAGAAGACGACAGAATGAATTGCGCCGATTCTTGCGCAAGCCAGCAGCGCAATCGGCAGCTCCGGCACCATCGGCATAAACAGCGTAACAACGTCGCCTTTCTTAATGCCGATACTTTTTAGTGCATTCGCAAATTTGCAAACTTCATGGTGTAGATCGGCATAGGTCAGGATGCGTTCCTGGGTTGCATCTTCACCCTGCCAAACTATCGCGGGCTTCTTCCCTCTCGATGCGAGGTGGCGGTCGATACAGTTCGCAGATACGTTCAACTTGCCGCCGATAAAAAACTCAACGAAAGGGCCCTGTTTAGCGCCAATTGAATCAAAGTCATGGCGCATCACTTGGTCCCACTCTTTGATCCACTCTAGGTTTTGGCGAGCTTGCTCGGCCCAGAATTGCTCAGGCCTTTCAATCGAGTCTTCGTACATCTGTTGATAACCCTGAGAGTCCAACAGGGCTCTGGCGCAGAACTCCGAACTGGGAGTAAATGAACGGGTTTCTTGCAGATGGTGTTCGATTTCTTCAGATGGCGTGCTCATGGCTAGATTTGCCTCCAATGTCCTAGGAAAAATCGAATAATTGACGCGTTAAAGTGGTCAAACTAGTAGCTTATATGATTTATCCGCAGCGGAAATGTACAGTACGCGGCTGCTAAAGTCCAACTATGACAAGCGTTACAACGGCTGTTGAAAACAGCAGCGTAGTAAACTTGACAAGCAACCTAGACTGATTAGCTTTTTGTCGGTTGGAAAAGACTTAATTCGGGAATGCGATGATCAAGGCACAAGACCTTTGCAAGCACTACGGCGACGTCGAGGCAGTCAAAGGAATAAGTTTCGAAATACCGGAAGGCGCAGTAGTTGGACTACTCGGTCCAAACGGTGCAGGAAAAACTACAACGATTCGTTTGCTGACGACTTTTCTGCCACCTACGTCTGGCACAGCGACGGTGGCTGGATACGACATCAAAAAACAGCCCGCAGAAGTTAGAAAACATATCGGCTATCTGCCGGAGACTCCGCCGCTCTATCCTGAAATGCGCGTAGATGAATACGTCACCTTTGTTGCCAAGTTAAAAGGAGTCGGTCGCGGCAGTCTCGGTCACGCTGTTGAAAAAGCCCTGACTCGCTGCAGTTTGACTGATGTAGCTCACAAGCTGTGCTCCCAGTTGTCGAAAGGCTACCGTCAGCGAGTAGGACTGGCTCAGGCCATCGTTCATGAACCGAAAGTAATTATCCTTGATGAACCGACAAGCGGCCTCGACCCGGCGCAAATTATCGAGATCAGACAGCTGATATCCGAACTTAAAGGCGAGCACACAGTAGTGCTCAGCACGCACATTCTTTCCGAAGTATCAGAGAGCTGCAGCGAGCTGCTGGTAATTGCCGACGGCAGCATTGCGCTTAGTGGAACCATTGCTGAGCTGACCGCCGAGCAATCGCTCGAGCAGCTATTTCTCCAAGCTGTGTTTAAGCGCAAGCAGCATGCCGCCGCTCAAGAACAAAAGCTCGCTCAAGGGTAAAGTAGATGAGAAACATCCTAACTATCGCATCAAGAGAACTTCGCAGCAGCTTTGTTACACCCCTGGCATACGTAGTTATGGCAGGTTTTCTGCTGCTTGCAGGATTCTTTTTCTTCACCCTGCTGCAGCAGTTTAATGCAGTCCTGCTGCAAGCCGCGATGATGCCCGACTTGAAGCCCAGCTTAAACGAATGGGTAATCACGCCGTTCTATCAAACCTTAGAAATAGTGTTGATATTTCTTCTGCCCGTTATGACAATGCGTTCGCTTGCGGAAGAGAAGAGCAGCGGAACATACGAACTGCTTGCAACTTCGCCCATCTCGACTGTCGAACTTGTCTTTGGAAAATTCTTGGGCATCTCCACAGTTGTCGCGATTATGCTCGCGCTAAGTTTTGTGTTCCCCGGGTCGCTGATTGTCGTGGCTGATCCCGAAGCTGCTCCGATTTTGGTGGGCTTCTTGGGTCTGCTGCTGTTTGCCTGGGCCTTTACTGCGCTCGGCGTAGCGGTGTCCTCGTTTACGCGCAGTCAGGCGGTTGCTGGCATCGTCGGTTTAGTTTTGTTTCTACTGTTTTTTGTCATCGATGCTCCGGCAGCAAAAGCCGGGGAGAAAATCGCAGAAGTATTGCGCTACGCCGCTCCGAGCGCTCAGTGTGATCTGTTCATGAAAGGGGTTATCAACAGCTCGGCGCTGATTTATTTTCTTAGTCTTATGGCGTTAGGACTGTTTGTCAGTGTGCGGGTGCTTGAAGCCCAGCGGTGGCGGTGATTAGCGGGAGGTTTGCCGAATGAATAAGAGACTTCAATTCAGCGGAGTTGCAGCATTGGTGCTGGTTGTCTTCGGTCTGCTGGCGCAGGCGTTAATCCTCGAAGACACAATGCATATCGCCGCGATACATTTCACAGCAGCAGTGTTGCTGTTGTTGGTTTTTCTGGCGTCTGGCGGCGTTGACTTGCTGCGCTCCAAGGAAATGCGGCTCAAGGCGGGCTTTGGTGCGGGCGTAACGCTGTATAGCGCGCTGTTTATCGGTCTGCTGGTGCTGGTGAACTTCATGGCATCGCGCCACGAAGTGTTTAACTACGACAGCACGGAGCAGAAGGTTTTTACTCTCGCACCGCAAACAATCAAGGTCCTTAATTCGCTCGATAAGGACATTGTGATGCGCGGATTCTTTCTCGCGGGTCAGCTCGACTTGAATGTCGAGGACTTAATCAAGCGCATCGCACGAGCCTCGGACAAACTTTCTTGGAAAGTAATCGACCCCGAAAAAGAACCGACATTAGTTGAGAAGCTAGGCATTAATCAGTCCGGTACAATTCACTTCTCCTTCAAGGACGACAGCTCCGGAAAATCAGTCAAGCTTACCCGTGATATCACTGAGCAAGAGCTTGTTAACTCGCTGCTTAAATTAACCAAAGGCGCAGGTAAAAAAGTCTATTACCTAGAAGGCCACGGAGAACCCGACCTCAACGCCGAGGGGGAACAGGGATATCTCTTCCTAAAAGAATCGATTGAAGGTGAAAACATCAGTCTCTTGCCGCTAGCACTTGGAGCGGATGCTGCCGTGCCTGCAGACGCTGATTCAATCATTGTTTCTGCTCCGCAGCGACCGCTGCTCGACTCTGAACGCACAGCTATCGAAGACTATCTTAAGCGCGGCGGTAACGCCGTGCTTTTGCATGAGCCGCGCCATTCAGATGACATTCGCAAGCTGGTAGAGCCTTTGGGGATCAAAGTTGGTTCTGATGTAATTGTCGATCAAGTTGTGCGTTTGTTCGCTGGACCGAGTCTTGGGGTGCAGCCGATGGTAACAACCTACGCCAAGCATCCAATCACGGAAGAATTTAAGGAAGGAACTTTGTTTAGTCTGGCATCTTCTGTGCGCTCGAGTGAGAACGAGCACACGCCCGGCACTCGCACCGAGCTGGCCCGCACTAGCGAAAAAAGCTGGGCCGAAACAAATCTAGATCTACTTTTTGCTGAAGAAGCCGAAGCTGCTCCAGAAGAAAACGACTTAGTTGGTCCGGTCTCGATTGCCGTAGCTTATGACGGCGCTGTGCCTGCAAAGCCGGGCGAAGAGAACGCCGCAGCCGAAAAGCAGCCGTACGGCGGAAAGGTCGTAGTGATAGGAGATGCCGACTTCGTCACGAACGTGTTTATCCGTCAGTTGTTTAACCGTGATTTCTTCTTAAATGCGCTCAACTGGACGCTGGGCGAGGAGGAGCAAGTTTCGATTCGAGAGCGCTCGCTGCGCGGCTCGACAAAAGGAGTTACCGCAGAACAATTCAGCACGCTTTTTTTGCTGACTTCGGTGCTATTTCCTGAGCTGCTGTTAATTATCGGGCTGTCGATCTGGTGGGCGCGCCGCATGTAGTGCGGAAAGGTTGTCGCAAATGAACCTCGCTAAGACATTACTAATGGCAATGCTTTTGGTGGCAGGCGGTGCCTACGTCTACATTTACGAGCTGAGCCAGCCTGAAGAAGCAGAAACGGAGCAGCCGCTATTTCCCAATTTGAGCCAGGACAAGATTGATAGAGTGACTATCAGCAGTTCAGACGAATCCTATGCGCTTAGTCGAGAAGAAGGGAAGTGGACACTGTCTGAGCCAGTCAAAGCCCCGGCGGACGAGTCGGCGGTAGACGGTTTGACTTACGCGCTGGACAGCATGGTCGTGCGCAACACAATTGACGAAGGGCTTGATGAAGCTGCTCTGTCGGCGTTTGGATTGAGCAGCCCTGTGCTTAGCGCCGAATTCGACACTGACGGCAAGAAGACAAAAATCGACTTTGGCAAACAGCATTCGTTCTCTGGCAGGCGCTATGCCCGTTTGAACAGCTCGGGACCAGTCTTGCTTGTCGATGAGTCCAGCTTTGAGGCCTTGAAGAAGCGGAGCGTCGATGTTCGCAGCAAGAAAATCATCGATGTTAACGTCGATGCTGTAGAGGAGCTCGTGCTAACGCGACGTTTGATTGGTGAAATGCAGCTTAAGCGCAGCGGTGATGGCTGGAAAGTCGGCGCGTTTGGGGATGAGCGCAAAGCCGATCCTGAATTGATAGGCCGAATACTAAAATCTATCAGTGGTATGCGGGCAGCCGAGTTTATCGATCAACCAGACTCAGATTTATCAGTATATGGTCTGGATGATCCTGTAGTTAGTATCAGCCTGCGCGGCAAGGACGACGCCGAACTTGCACCACTAATCCAGGTAGCTGAAATTGGCAGTGGGCCGGAAGAGCGGAAGATGTATGTGCGGCTCGAAGGCTCCAATGCAGTTTTCGGCGTAGGGAACCGCTTTTACTCCAAACTGCTACAGCCCGCTCACTATTACAGAGATTCAACTCCTTTCGATGAAATTGATCTCGGCAAAGTAAAGTCGATTCAGGTCGAATCACTCGAAGATCCGCTCAGCAGCTATACGATTCAATCCGGCACTATTCCGGGAGCGGGCACGGTTTGGGGAGTGATGGATTTCTCCGGCAAGCCCGATGTCGCTGACGAGAAAAAAGTCTTGGAATTTTTAGAAGCACTGTTTAGTTTGCGTGCACTTTACTTGTCTCCCGAAGAGCGTAAGGGAATGAGCGGCTCGCTCATGCCGGTAAAATCTTTTGATATTATTTTTGTGGGAGACTCGGACAAGGAACTGAGCTACCGTCTGGTGATAGGCGGACCAGTCGAGAGCGCTGAACAGGCCGGAGCTGAGAACGAAGCGGTTGCACCGCGCTACGGCACTGTCAAAATGGGAGCCGACGATGACGCGGTTCCTGTCATCATAAGGGGCGAGCGCTGGGAGCGCTTGAATAAGTCACGGGACGAATTGCTGCCGCAGGATCAGGAAGCTGAAGAATGATAAGACGCTTCTTCAAATTTTGTTTTGTTTGGGGAGTTATCCTCTCGCTGTTGATGGCAATCGTTGGCATGGTGGGCGGCCTGTACTTCTACCATCAACTAACTCGCGACATGCCGCGAATCGCCAGGCTCGAAGACTACCGACCGAAAGCAGTCAGCACAATCTACGCGTCCGACGGAACCACTCCGATAGCCGAGCTGTATGACGAGCGCAGATACCCGGCTACTCTTGATGAAATTCCCGACTTGATGCGTAAAGCATTCCTTGCCGCAGAAGACGCAAACTTTTACAGCCACCCCGGTATTGATGTCGTCAGTATTCTGCGCGCGCTGTGGGTTAACCTGCGCAAGAAAGGCAAGATGCAGGGCGGCTCGACCATCACTCAGCAGCTCGTTAAGCGGCTTTTGCTGTCATCCGAAAAGACCTATGAGCGAAAAGCGAAAGAAGCGATTTTGTCGTACCGCCTAGAGCAGGAACTTAGTAAAGACGAAATCTTTCTAATGTACATGAACGAGATCTATCTCGGCTCGACAGCATACGGAGTAAAGGCTGCGTCGAGGGTGCATTTTCATAAGGAAATGAACGAGCTTAACCTGGCTGAGATAGCCTACCTCGCGGGACTTCCGCCTAAACCGAGCTATCTCGCTGATCCAAAGCACCGCGACGAAGCCATGACTCGTCAGCGTTACGTGCTCGACCAGATGGTTGATAATCACTACATAACTCCGCAAGAAAAGAAGACGGCTCTTGCGACTGAGCTGACAGTCTATCCGCCGTCGAGCCAGACAATTTTCCATGCCCCGTATTATGTCTCGCACGTAATGCGACTTTTGGACGATGCAATCGGCACAAAATACCTCAGACCAGGTGGTTTAGAGATTGTGACGGCCTTGGACTTAACGGCTCAGGACATGGCTCAGCGTTCTGTCCAGCGTGGACTGCTTGAGGTCGATAAACGCCGCGGCTGGCGCGGACCTGTTGGCACAATCGAAAATCCCGATTCTCCCGAGCTGCTCGACACAGAAGCCCTGGAGAGCAAGGGCGGCCTGCGCAACGACACAATCTACCGCGCACTCGTTACAAAAGTTGATCGCAAGAAAGGCAGCGCAGCAGTCCAGGTAGGCGAGTACGAAGGCGCAGTGGCGCTAAAGCCCGCAGCTGCCTGGGCAAACAAGATGCTGATCAAGAAAGCTGACAACGACGAGACCGTAAAGTGGGTCAAGTTGGAGCAGGAGCTGAAGCCCGGCAATTTAATTGAGGTTTCGGTTGATGCGGCCAAAACCGATTTGGAAAAGCTTGAAGGAAAGACGGGGATTAGCTTTAAGCTCGACCAGACTCCCGAAATAGAGGGTGCATTTGCCTGCCAGAACGCGCTGACAGGAGAATTGATCGCTATTGTCGGCGGCTACGATTACTCGCGGAGCCAGTTCAACCGCGCAACTCAAGGGCTGCGTCAGCCTGGCTCTTCTTTCAAGCCGTTTATTTACTTAGCGGCAATCGACAAGCTGAACTACACCCCCGCTAGTATTGTGCCCGACTCGCCGATTAGCATGGTCGACGGAACTGGCCGTCTTTGGAGCCCGAGCAACTACGACAGAAAATATCTTGGACCGATAACCTTACGCACCGCCTTGCAGCGTTCAAGAAACGTCGTATCCGTTTATTTATTGGATAAGGCTGGAGTTGATAGCGCCATTGAAATTGCGCGGCGCTTCGGACTTACTACGAGAATTCCGCGTGAAATGTCGATTGCACTCGGCGCGGCGGAGGTCAAACTAGTCGAGATGATTCGCGCTTACGGTGCCTTTGCCGCGGGTGGCTGGCTGGCCGATCAGATTGTCATCAAAGAAGTGCGCGATCGCAGCGGCTCGCTGGTTTACGAAGAGCGGCCGAGACAGCAGCAGGTGGTCGACGCCGACAGCGCCTTCATTATGGCCAATATGATGAAAGGTGTTGTCGAGCGCGGCACAGCTCAAATTATTAAGCAGCTAAATCGACCGATCGCCGGAAAAACCGGAACGACGAATGACCAAATGGACGCATGGTTTATTGGCTACACGCCGGAATGGGTCGCAGGCGCCTGGGTTGGCTTCGACGTTAAGCGCACCATCGGCCGCTTTGAGACAGGCGGGAAAGCCGCCGCACCGATTTTCCTCTACTTCATGCAGGAGTTTCTCGAGGACAAGCTGTCTCTCGACTTCGATATTCCTGACGGTGTGATTCCAGTTCCAATTCGCTTGTCGACGGGAAGTCTGACCGATGCGGACGATCCAAACGCTTTTATTGAGTATTTTAAGAGTGGTACGGAGCCGAAATTTAGGCGAGATGACCGCGCAATTCCGAAGGACTACCTCTCGAGCGACGAGTTCTAGCGCCTTCGCGCCGCAGCGCTTCTGACAAATCTAATAAGTGCTTACAAACTAAAGTAGTTTTGTTAGGTTTAGATCTAAGTTTCGGTGGAGG
>JAGRAN010000063.1 GCA_020434585.1 Bdellovibrionales bacterium | reverse complement strand
TGCCGCCGATTTACCTGTAAGTTGCCGGGCGACACACCACTATCTTCACCCTCTTATCGGGCTGGGGGCTTGACGTGCTCCAGTTTTTATGTGCTTTTTATGGGAAAATAAAGTTAGTATTTACAGCAGCTTGTCGTCAATGCTCGGTCCGCGTCCAATTGACACCGCGTTCCTCGAGGTATCCCTGGACAGAGGTCAGCAGCTTCTCATGTTGGCCCAAAACTTCTGGGGCGCAAACACCCTTTATCGGCAAAGAGTCGTGCAGCATCGTGTGCACGACAGCTGCGGCAGTAAAGCCAGTCGTGCGAGCCATCGACGAAGTGCCGCTGGATTCATCGAAGCGATCAAACAGGTCGTAAGTTATCGAGCGCTGAGCTCCGTCTTTCTCTCCTTTCACAACGACGCGCATTACTGTCACATCTCGGTCTGACGAACGAAACTTCCAAATCGGAAACAACAATTCGGAAGTTAGGTTGCGGGGAACGACTGGGCAGCCATCGACGTTTATCGGAGAAAGAGAGAGCAATCCGGTATCGCGCAGCAAGGCCGCTTGGTCCGCGTGGCCTGGAAAGCGCAGTGTCTTCTCGATCATTGTTTCGGAATCGATCGTATCAAGCAAAGATCTCAGACCGTCGGTCACAAACGCTTCAAGACTCCCAAGCTCGTGGGAGATAAAGGTCTCTCGATGAGAAAGAGCCTCCAGCTGCTGGATTACTCCGTCAATCTTGACTCTTGCGGGCCTGACGTATTCTTCCAGCACATCGCTAGGGGAGAAAACCGCCCGATAGTTGTAAATATTCTCGGCTTGAGGAACTAGTCCTCCTACAAAAATCCGCACATCTTTAACGGAGTCTAGTTTCGAAGCGGCTTCGCCGACAAACATATTGCTTAGGCCTGGAGCTACCCCACAGTCAAAAACAGCCGTAGCGCCGCTGTTACGTGCACTATTACTGCATGTCCGCGCATCTTCCGAGAAAAAAGCAATGTCGACGACATTCTTGCCCATAGAGATAAGCTGCTGAAACACACTGAAACCAAGCCAACCCGGCGTCGAATTAACAACCACGTCGGCACCTAAAACTAAGTTCTCGATTGATGAAGGCTGCGCCAGATCAGAAGTGACAGTTTGAAGATCTTTCGCTTTAGCGTGGGCGATATTCAGCGCATTTACGTTCGAATCAGCTGCAGTGACCTGAAGGCGTTGATTGCGAGCTAAGTCGCACGCGATAGCTCCGCCGACCATCCCGCACCCGAGCACTACAACTTTCATATTAAAGCACCCCTTCTCTAGCTAACGTCAAAACATATTCTCGCTTAAAACTAGCAGTCCAACCTGAGCCAGACCCACAATGAAACCCACAATGCCGCCGAATACCTCGATTGCACGAAGTTCATGTGAAGCAATTTGGTAAACGATTTCCTCAAGACGATGAAGATCGAACTGCTCTATTTTTTTTCTTACGATCTCACGAAAGTCGATCTTTGCCTCTACTCGAGTCATAGCAGAGTCCATTAATTCAGGAATTGCCCGACGTAGATATTCAATGTGCCCGGCTTTGACGGTCTGGGCGATGTCGCCGCTGAGAAAGGTTGAGCCAAGCGGAAGTCGGCCGAAGGTTCCACGAAGAAAATTATCCACGTGCTCTTCGATCATGGCGACGATTTCTTCAGTAACTTCAGGGCTAGTAATTACTTTTTGAACATCTTCATGAGAAATTAGCTCCTCTTCCACTGTCTGGCCGATGCGGTCGGCGAGATCCGCCTGCCGGCGAGGTATTACTCCGACAAAGGTAAAGCCAAGTACACGAACCGGCTTGTACGGACGGAACAACATTTTGACCGCTAGATAGTTGGTCAGCCATCCGATGGCCGCAGCTACCACTGGCATTATCGCGTATGTAAAATACCTAATTTCCATAGTTGTCAGGGGCAGCTTAACTTTGGAGATTTGCTAAGTATACAGAAATTCCAGCAAATTTGGGGTGAAGCAGATACCCCACGAAGGGAGATAAGTGGAAGAGTTGACTTTTTGACCAATTTACTGCAGAAACTCAAGACGAATTTGGTCAAAGCAACTATTGAGGGCCAGTAAATGATCAAGAAAAGCTTCTTAACGGCAATTGTTGTTCTTCTCTCTTCCAGCGCAGCCAGCGCGATGGACAATGGACCAAGCTTGAGTCAGCTAGGCTTTGACCGAGACGTTACTACTGAAATGGGTTCTGTAGAAGCGCGCGGATCATTTTCCCAGATTTCTTTCGATCGTGGCGCCGCCGTTGAAGTGAGCTCTGATGATGTATCCGCACAGCCACCGCGAGCAATGCTGGCAAAGCCGGAAACGGTTGAGGAACCGCAAGAGGCAGTTGAGCCGCAGCCCGAACGAGTATCAGTCTACAACACTTCTCAGCTCATCCAGCTTTTTCAAAGCAATTAAAAAGAGGGCGGTGGACCGACCAGGAATCCACCGCCGCGAGGAGAGACGTTCGTCCGAATAACGGACGACGCGTGTGTGCATGTAAGAAATCTATACCTCGAACACCTGTGCTCTGATGCACGCCAGGACGCTGCTATATAGCTTTTCGCGTCTTCGCCTGTCGGCCATATGCTCGGCCGGAGAGTCCGGGTACAAGCCCGATGGCCTCTCGACTTTTGTCACAGGACGCTCCCGCCGCACCTTGGCAGAGACAATAGTTGTGCCGCTAGCCAGGGCTTGCATAGGGACTTTACCGAGCGCGTCGTGAATATCACGAACACTAGGGTGTCCTAATCTGTTGGAATCTTCCCGTCTATTTGCCATATTCCCGACCCTAGTAACTCCATGTTACTGCCGGATTAGTGGCAAGAAGCAGGCCAATTATCGGCCGCAGCGCATTAGGTACTAGCTGATCGAACCAAGAGGTATTGTATTGACAAAACTTGTCATTGAACCAAACACTGGTTCATCTGCGTCAGATCCGGCTATATTAATTGCAGAGCAGTTTAGTAATTTCTCGCAGGAGCTAAGTAAGTGAAACAAGCATTTGCCGCCCTATTTTTTGCAGTTTGTTTTTTACAGTTTTCACAGCAGCCGGTGTTTGCGTATTGCGCTTCGGACTACGGAATGGCCCGTTTCCCGGCACTCGTCCCTTCCCTCGGGAAATACGCTTGTCCCAGCTCGGAGAATCAAGCATCCGGGAACATCCTGATTTCCCAAGAATACAACTTTGACGGACTAACGATTAAGTCCTTTATGAACCAGTACCGCAGCAAGTTAGAAAGTAAGGGCTGGAAAATAGGAGGTATCCGCAATGCCCCTACTCTTCATGCAATACTAGCAACTCATTCTGGTCAAGGACTGACGATCGAAGTCTCTGCAAGCGAAATGACTGAAGGAAAGGATCTGATTGACGTTAAGAAGATTGATCCCAAAACGTTCGATCCAGGCAAATTTAACGTTCTGACCTTCGACCCCAATGCGACAAAATTTCGCGGCAAAGTGGTGCTCAAGCAAAAGTAGAGCGTAAAAAAGAGGGCGTGGTCCCGCACAGGCACAGCGATACTGCTACTGCTCAAGCTTAGGACCAGCACCCTCCCAACAACACACACAATTACAGCGTCAAGGAAGCCTTTCAGCCTTCCTCTGAGGGAGGCACTAAAACTGCTAAAACTGCTTACTATCCTAAGAGTGAGAGTGCGAGTGCCGGCTGCTGGTTCGCTTGAGCCAACACAGCTGCACCTGCCTGCTGCAGGATATTCAATCGCGTCAAGTTCGCTGCTTCAGATGCAACATCAACATCTCGAATCTGACTTTCAGCAGCAGCAAAGTTTTCACGCGCAACCTGCAGGTTATTAATCGTCACGTTAAGTCGACTTTCCGTCGCACCAAGCGTTCCGCGGTTGCTGGTCAGCGATGAAATCGCACCCTTAACCGCGTCAAGCGCTGCTTGTGAAGCGGCTTGTCCGCCAGGTGTAGTCGAAGCGTTAAGTGAAAAGATGAGTGTCGAACTGCCCGGTGCTGCGAGTCCAAGCGACGCCAGCGTTCCTTCAACTCCAGAGAAGGAAATCTGCGATGTCGAACTTGAATCAAAGCCAATCTGCAGGGCCACTTGACCACCACCCGAGAGCAGACTCAATCCGTTAAATTCTGTTGTAACCGCAATCCTCTCAATTTCAGAGGCTAGGGCTCTAAATTCTGATGACAGAGCTGAACGCTGCGTCGAACTTAGCGTTCCGTTAGCGGACTGTTCAGCCAGCTCGGCCATACGCGTAAGAACGTTACTCATCTCGCTCAGCGCACCATCAGTAATCGAGATAAGTGAAATACCATCATTTGCGTTTCGGATGGCTACACTTGCGATTCGTTGGTCCGCTTTCAAAGAATCAGCAATTGCAAGTCCCGCAGCATCATCGGATGCGCGAACAATTCTGAGACCTGATGATAAGCGTTCAAAGGATTTGGTAAGATCCTTGGTAGTTTGACCAAGGCGGCGCTGCGCATTCAACGCAGCAATGTTGGTATTAATAGTGACAGACATGACGTCCTCCTTGATATTGAATCGCTGCTCTTCCTTGAACCAGCCGGCACCACCCGCTTCCTTGTATGCGGGTTCACCTCAGCGCATTGCTGGCGCAGCAATCCAGTGATTGTGTGAACTACGAAAATTTAAAGCGATACAGCTAAAAACGAATAACCGAGTTAACATCCGCACGAGACCCATCGCGCAGCGTTTCCTGGCTTTTTAGCGAGAAATGAATGTTTCGAGAGACCCTTGGAACGATACAGCTTGAACAGCTTCCAAAGAAAGCTATCGTTGCGGCTTACGCAAACCTGAAGTCAAAAATGACATCCAGGCAGTTTTTTTTGGAATAATCAGAGATCACGGCCAGTTGTAAATCTAGAACTATTCCGCCTGACGGCTTTTCTCGTGCGGCATGATCGATTAAATTTCCCTTTCTTAAGCAGCACTTCGGTAGATTAAGGCTACAACAAGGATGAAGCTTAAGGGCGGCCATATTATTGATCGATAGAACCCATGGGCAGATACGATTACTGCCGCGCAAATCGATAAGCCGCAGCGCCTACTTAAGCGGACAAGAAGAGGAGTCTTCCAATGTCAATTCAACTGACTGTTATGTCGCTAGACTTTGAGACTAATGTCGCGCCCTCGACGACCACATATACTAAGAAAGAAATTTCTCTCGGCCGAGGTCCTGACAATGACGTGATTTTAAATCTCCCTGAGGTCTCCGGCAGGCACGCTATACTAATTGCTAAGCATGATGATAGCGGTGAACCAATGCTGTTCATCAAAGACCTTGGAAGCTCCAACGGAACGCTGGTTGAGAACAACTATATAGACTCCGATATCGAGACTCCGTTGCAGCCCAATCAGCGCATCAAGATAGGTCGATTTCTCATCAAGCCTTTTTTAAACATCGAAGACTTCGACTCTCTAGAGGAAGTCAGCGAAAACGGAACATATTCGGACGAAGATTCGGACACCGATCCGACTACGGAAGTGTTCTTTTCGAAAAGCAGTCATGACGAGGAGCAGGAGTCAAAGACCGCTCCGATGTCGGAACCAACCTATATTATGCATAAAAGCGATCTGGAGGCAGTAGATGCGGGTATGAACGGCTCCCATGAACACGGAGACGATAATAACGCCGAAATTGCTTTGGGACACGACGACACAAATGAGGAAGATTCAGCTTTGGACGATGATACGCTAACTGCCTCCGATTTGGATGAAAACGAATCCGGAGCATTTTCGCACTTCGGCAGCTCTCATGAAGATAGCAGCAATTTTGAAAGTGTTACGCTCCCGACAACGAAGGACATTGATTACGGAAGCGTCGAAGGCAGCTTAGATGACACTGACGCAACTGATGTCGACTTCATAGCCCTGGAACTATTTTCCGTATCCGGAAAGGTTGTGCATAAAGGCAGCCCAGTGGAGGGAGTGAAGGTCTCATGTAAGACGCTGGGTTCGGCAACAACCGATAGCAACGGTGAGTTTAGCTTCAATAATGTCGCAGAGACTACGGATTTCTCAATCTCTCTTGATAAGAACCGCTATCGCTTTTCTGCCGACGGCTTAGACGGCAGCGTTGGTTCAAATATCGATATTAAAGTAGACGCTCAGAAGCTATTCTCAATCAGCGGACGGGTCGTTCATCGCGGCGAAGCGCTGTCCGGAGTAGAAATTGATGGCGGAGAGCTCGGGAAAACTCTAACCGACGCAAACGGATACTACGAGTTTTCAGATGTGCCCGAAGACACCGAGTACAGCATTCGAGCGATGAAGGATGGATTTGTGTTTGGTACCCGTAAGGTCAAGCGTTAGGCTACCCTAAGCAACAAACCGCTCATTATTCATCATACTTATCAGCCATTCCGGTCTCACAGACTCTACTTCCTGATGAGCTACATCACACTCAATTCGCTCAAAGCCTAGGCGCGCAAGAATGGTCTCTAGCTGAGAAGTGCGTTCGGAGAGGAAGCCCTGCGCATCCTCAGAGGAAGTAGATATCTTGATAAAAGCGCTTTTCAGCGTGTAGGCGAAGTCCACGCCAACTTCTCCCATAGATGGGAGTTCAAGCTTGAATTTAAGATAGCGTGTTTGTTCTCGTTCACCGCCACCTGCCCTACCTCGGCCCTTTTCCTTACCAATTCGCTTATGTGTGTCATCAGCGTCTGCATCATCAAGACTATCTGTAAGGCTGCTGTAAGCTGGGAAAAGCGCCATTTCAAGCTTGGAAATAAGCCCTTGAGCCACAAATGGGAACAGAAGAAACGCGGGCTCGCCCAAAGACTGCATTACCGGGCTCAATTGAGAGAGAAAGTCTTGTCCACGAAATATCTGTTCGAGTTGGTTAAGAACCTGAAGTTTCTTATTCTGCACAGAAGGCAAGTGGTCAGCCCGTTGAGCTCGACCGTCAAATGCCTCGACGAGTTTCTTAATTAGCTCTACGCCGCCGTCTGAGTTTTCAACGCTTGCCCTCGCCCGCTCGTCGATCACCAGTCGCTCGACAATAGGTGCCAGTTTGGCATCGACGTTTGAAGATCGGTGCGGAGCGTCAGCTCTTTCTCTGACACTTGCCGCGATTCGTTCAAGTTCGGCCCACAAACTCGCAACTGGTGTTTGTATATCCCTAATGGGGTGTTCCGCGCTAACAGCCTCAGACAGTTGGTGCGTGCCGCCGCCAATTGAGCCTAAAGCTCCCTGCTGAAAAAACTCGTGCACAAGAGATGGACGCGCTGAATCGATCTGAGTTGAAACCGAGGCAGAAGTTAGTTGAATTTGGCCTCTCAACTCCTCAACAGCAGCTTGAAGCACTTGCCTTAGTGCAGTTTTAGACGCTTGATCGACTGAAGAATCTAACTGCTGAAGTGAAGTGGTAAAGGAATTGAGGCTCCTCAGTGCTGAAGTTACAAGCTTTGCGCTTTGATCGGACGGAAGCTGCGGGGACGCTGCCGAACGTAACTGCTCAACTATCTCCTGCAGTGGACCTGTATCGTAGCGAACAACACGTTGAAGCGATTCTTTCGAAATCAAATTCTCGAGAAGCTCAGCGGCACGTAATGGCCTAGACTCAATCGGGCCTTGGGCCTGGGGGATTTCGCCCTGCGTCGAAGCAACCGAGACGGTTTCGGATTCAATCGTTCCAGGATGAGAACGCAATTTAGCCAGCATGTCGAGCAGCTGGTCAACTCCATGCGGTGCCTTTACTGCAAAATTCTCCAACCGATTTTCTATGAAAGTTTGTTGAAGCTGAACCAACTTTTCCGCCAATTGTTTTAATTGCTCGACGTCAATCGGTTTTGTGCTTGAGCTTACCAGCTTCGAAAGCTGAACCGAGGTTTGCAGCAGCTCAATCTCCTGAGCTTGAAAGGATTGTGGTGCTGGTATTTCAACTAGCTGTTTGCTTATTTCCACAAGCAGCGGCCTTAAGGCGACTGCGACATCAGATTTAATAGAAGTTTGCTGCTCGGTGGATTCGGTCGTCGAAACAAGTGAGTCAACTTGTGCGGCGATCGTTTGCACAGCCGCTTTCAAAGGTTTAGAGAATTCATTGCTGTTTGAATCCAAAACTTTCTGCACTTCTCGCCTAAAGGCAAGCATGCTTTCCTTCGGGGGCAACTCAGGCGCGTTCGAGTCGAGAACCTGCTTAAGCTCCCCAACGGCAGACAGCAAATTTCGCCCGACTTGGGCAGTTTGAGCGGCCTGAAGCTTGGCATTTTCAATTACATTTTGTGGAAGCTTTTCGGCACCGATAGAGTCGATCAGCTTCTCCAGCTCTTGCGTAAACACACTCAATATTTGCCGCTGCGGCGATTGAGGTGATTGCTGCGTCGATAAACTAAGCTCGCGCTGTTTTGTCGTATCGACAATTCGCTGAAGCAGCGCCTCCACCTCCCTTGGCGTCTCGGGCACCTTGCTCGAAGCCGTGAGCAGCGTATCCAGCTCTGCGCTAAGAGTGATAATAAACTTAACTGTAGACTCAAGCCTTTCGAGGTTTCTAGCCAGGTCCTCGAACTCAACTACTCTCAGGAGCGGCTGAATAGACTGTGACTTATCAGCCACGTCACGGACTGCTGAAGCTGCCGAATCTTCGAGGTCATTTGGTGTAAGGTTCTCGACGGAAATCTTTCGCCCCAAGGCCGCGAGCAGCGCCTCGCCGTCTGCGGCAAGCTGGGTTTGAATCACTCGGCTGCCTTTTAAGGCATCGATTTCGTCCAAGGTTAGCGCCTCAGACCGAGCAACAATCGAGTCTAGTACCTGACGAACTTCTTTCAATGAGCTTTGAAGCTGGCGAACTTCTCTCCCGGACAGGTTCTCCCTAGCAGCTAGCACTTCAAAGGCTTTGGTTAAAACTTCCTGTTCTCCGCCCTGCCGGCCGGAAACTTCTCCCGATGCCGCATCGTTCAATCGAGTAATATGGCTTAACAGTTCTTCAACATCGTTCGGTTCTGAACCAGTCCGACTAATCGTATCTTTAAGAGAATCCAATTCAAGCAATACGACTTTCGCCGATTCGGCAGCATCCGAAACGTCTTGCAAAACACGGTCAGAAGTGACGTTCTCGGCGGGCCGAGATTCTGCCAACGTTGTCGCTGCGGAATCAATCAGTTTAATTAACTCTCGTTCAACTCGCTCCACGCTGCGACTTAACGCGACCGATTGAGTAGGCTCAGTAAGCTGCAACATGACCGATTGTGTTTCAGCGGAGCCTTGTTCAAAGCTAACCGCATGAGCCTCGACAAATTGGATTAGCTCTTGCTGCAATGCAGGCGCTTGCGGTGCTTGATCTCGCATAGCAGAAACAAGCTTCATTAACTGCTCAACAGCCTGACCCGCATCGACGATAGCCGGCTCCAACGACTGCATTTGCGAGATCGCACCTCCAATCGAGTCTAGCAGCGAATTCGCTTTACCTGACGCTACGATCTTCAGGAGTTGTTCGATATGCTGCGCAGTCTTAGGTGCTAATGGACCATCTGCCGTTAGCCGCGAACCCGAGCTATTCAGCAATTGAGATTGAAGCGCGTCTCCGAGCGTTTTGTAGACGGATGGGTCAAACAGCCTGAGCGGGTCGACTTGAAACTCTGATGCTTTAATCGGAGATGATTCAAGCTTAGGCAAATCAAGGAGTTTTGTACCAGCGGCTACTGGCGCATCCTGTACAACAGGAGCAAACAGCTCGGCGATGATTCGCAGCTTATCCATTGGGCCAGTCTTTGATTAGCGAAAAACCTTCCATGGTCCGAACGACAGACCTTATTAATGTTTATCGATACTTAGGAGATTTAAGTTGAGTGAAAAATCGCCCTTGAACCGGAACGCTGAGTTGGCCAACACCCTGCAATTACTATGGTTTTAGCCTATCACCATATGGGCAGTGACGGCATCCAGAGCCGCAGCAGCTGCCGCGCTTTTGCAAGTAGTAAGAGGTAAAGACCATTCTGCCGGAGACCGGGTCATCATAAGTGTCCCGCTTAGCCTTCGAGGCGGCCTCATCCAGTTGGTCCCAAATGAGCTTTTCGGGATCGCGCTTGGGTTTAGGAGGCTCCATTAACCTCATCCTTAACAAATCGCTTGAATGCCTCTAGCGTAACTGAGCTTACATGATGCTCTATTCCCTCGGCGTCTGTATGGGCGGCATCCTTCGGAACCCCTAATTTTACGAGAAAATCCACGACTATTTGGTGGCGCTCCCGACTTCGCCTCGCAACCTCTCGGCCGAGGTCTGTTAGAAAAATGGACCTATAGGGTTTCGTTGTTACTAGGCCGTCACGAGCAAGTAATGAGACTTTCTTAGTCACCGTCACATGAGTGACTCCGATTCGAGCGGCAATATCGCTAACACGTGCCTCCCCGTGCTCATCCAGCAGATCCGAGATAACCTCCACGTAATCTTCAGCCAACTCCGTCGCGTGAGCAGCGCGCGTGCGCATATGCCCCTTCGCTTGGAGTTCCGGCTTAACGACCCGTTTCACCTTAGGTTTTTTAGACATTAGCTCCGTAAGGCATTGACATAGTGTAATAAAAAAATTAGCATTAGCTACAAATATACGCAAGCTCTAAAAATATGAGCCGCAACTAAGGATTTAACCACCTTGTCACCACTCCTCCCAAATCCTTCACACTCCCCCAATTATGTCCCTCCCTCTGCCTCCACAGCTATGAGGATGGTGGGGTCTTTTTCTTTCCTGGGTCCGTGGATCGCTTCGGTAAGCTTCGTTTTGTTTATCCTGGTGTTCGGCAATGCTTCTGAAGCCGCTCCGCGTAAAATTAAAATCGTCGCTACCACCGGAATGATCGCCGACGTTGCAAGGAACCTAGCTGAAGAGAGGGCGGACGTGGTTCAGCTTATCGGCAGTGGGGTAGATCCTCATTTATATCGCCCGACGCGCAGTGACATCGCGGCGCTAACCTCCGCAGATATTGTTTTTTACAACGGCTTACTCCTAGAAGGCCGAATGACAGACGCCCTCGTCAGAATTGCACGCACAGGCCGTCCGGTTTATGCCGTTTCTGAGCGACTCAAACCGGAGTATTTGATTGAGCCCACAGGCTTCGCAGGACACTACGACCCACACGTTTGGATGGATCCTGTCGCCTGGTCCGAAACAGTAGACGTTGTAAAGGATGCGCTGATCAGCTTCGACAGTCCAAACCTCGAGCTCTACACTGTCAATGCAGAAGCCTATTCAAAGCAGTTAGCTGATTTGCAAAATTATTCGGCGAAAACATTAGCCACAGTACCTCCCGACAAACGGGTGCTGATTACCGCGCACGATGCGTTTAATTACTTCGCGCGTCGTTATGGTTTCAAAGTTTTAGGAATTCAGGGTCTCAGCACTGAGTCGGAAGCTGGAGTGAAAGACATTGAACATATAATTTCGTTCATTGTGAAAAATAAAATTCCAGCTGTATTCATTGAATCAACAATTTCCGATCGAAACGTCAAGGCATTGATCGAAGGCACATCTGTCCAAGGGCACAAAATCGTCATCGGAGGGAGCCTCTTTTCAGATGCAATGGGCCCCCCGGGAACCTATGAAGGAACTTACGTTGGAATGATCGATCACAATGTAACCACGATTACCTCGGCTCTTAGCGGCGAGGCCCCTGTGCGCGGAATGTTAGGCCAATTAACTGTCAAGGCGGAGTAGTTAGCCATGCGGCTGTTTAAAACCAAGTCAGTAGACCCAAAGTCCCTAGAAAGCTTTCCCGAACATAGTTCGACCAGTCCGCTTTCGGTTCACGCCATGACGATTGCTTATCATCAAAAGCCGGTTCTATGGGACGTTGACTACGACGCACCCGAAAGCGCATTAGTCGCGATAGTCGGACCCAACGGTGCCGGAAAAACTACTTTCATTAAAGGCTGTCTAAACTTGATTCCCCGAGCCACCGGCACAGTCGAGTTTTGGGGCAGCAGTTATCAAAGTCAGCGAACTCGAGTCGGGTATGTCCCTCAGCGAGAGTCGGTTGACTGGGATTTCCCCGTATCAGTATTGGATGTCGTCCTTATGGGGCGCTACGGAAAGATAGGATGGTTCAGACCGATTACCAGCGCACACAAGCGAGCGGCGATGCAGTGCCTCGAAGACGTTGGTTTAGCCGATTTCGCAAAACGGCAAATCAATCAGCTCTCTGGCGGACAACAACAGCGTGTATTCTTGGCGCGAGCGCTCGCTCAAGAATCCGAGCTGTATTTTATGGATGAACCGTTTGCAGGAGTAGATGCCGCAACTTCTCAAACGATTATTGACGTCTTGCGGCGCCTCAAACAGCAGGGCAAAACTGTCCTCTGCGTGCATCATGATCTTGTGAGCGTCCCAGAATATTTCGATCACGTTCTGATGCTCAATACGCGAGTAATTGCAGCCGGACCCACCGCAGAAACATTCACACAGGAACATCTTAAGAAGACATACGGCGCAAGACTTACTCTGCTCGAGGAGGTCTCCCAAGCGATTGCTCAAGCTTCACGAGGCGGCGTGTAAATGGCGAAAGCATCGAGCCTAGTCGACGTTTCTGTTCAGTTCCCGCAGGCAGACGAAATTATAAAAGTCTTGCTGCTGCAGTCCGGACACAATACAGCGTCGGTAATGCTGGGAGCTGGTTTTCTGGGTGTAGCTGCCGGAGTCGTCGGAACCTTTGCGCTACTCCGGAAGCGAGCATTGATGGGAGATGCAATCGCTCACGCATCCCTTCCCGGTATATGCACTGCCTTCTTACTGCTAACATCGCTAGGATTTGCCGGCAGAAATCTATTTGCTTTGCTGTTGGGTGCGACATTTAGTGGGTTATTGTGCATTGCTTGTGTTCATCTCCTTGCGCGCCACACTCGACTCTCAGAAGACGCTGCTATTGGTGCGGTTCTTAGCGTGTTCTTTGGCGCCGGGGTGGTCTTATTGAGCATCATCCAAACTCTCGGCACCGGAAATGAAGGCGGGCTGCATGATTTTATTTACGGACAAACCGCTGCTATGAGGCGAGTTGATGCACTCGTGCTGGCCTACGCGGCAGGACTCACTCTATTAAGCTCGCTGTTGATGCTTAAGGAATTTAGAATCGTTTGCTTCGATAGTGCCTTCGCAGAGGTACAAGGCTGGCCGAGCAATTTGATAGATGCAGCAATGATGGGCCTGGTAATCGGTGTTACGGTTATAGGACTTCAGTCAGTAGGAATTATTCTAATTGTCGCACTCCTCATTGTGCCCGCGGCGGCCGCGCGCTTCTGGACTGAGAATCTTAACATTATGACTTTAACTGCCGGCCTGATTGGAGGGATTAGTGGATACTTCGGCGCAGCTGCGTCGGCATTGTTCCCCCGGCTGCCCGCCGGAGCAGTTATAGTTTCAGTTTGCGGGGTTTTATTCGCACTGAGCATGTTTTTTGCACCACGCCGCGGAGTACTTGCCACAACACTGCGCCACAGCAGCTTGAGCCTGCGTGTCGCGCGAGAGCACCTGCTTCGAACTATCTACGAAACTCTTGAAACTTCACCTCAGGAATTGAAAGCTGGAAAAGCGCTGAGCATTGCTGAACTGAAAAATCATTTAGGAGCAGTGCCAAACAGCTTTGTAGTATTCATGCTTCGCACGCAGGGTTTGCTCCGACGTCAAGCTGACGGAAGCCTAGCGTTAACAGAATCCGGGTTCGCGGAAGCCGCTCGCGTGACACGTAATCATCGTTTGTGGGAAGAGTATATAGTGCTTCATGGGCAGCTTGCCGTGTCTCACGTAGATTACTCTGCTGACTTGGTTGAGCACGTATTGTCACAGTCAATCGTAGCTGAACTCGTTGAAGTACTGCGCCGCGCAGGGCGATTGCCGCAGCATGCCTCTCCTGCGGAAAGTTTGCATCCACTGACCGGCGGTGCAGCATGAGTAATCTTCATCAGATAATTTCACTAGATTTGCCGCCACTACTCACCGCAGTTTGTGCTGCTCTGTCCTGCACCCTACTCGGCAATTTTCTGCTGCTGCGAAAAATTAGCCTGATGGGCGATGCAATATCTCACTCCGTTTTACCTGGGATAGTCGCAGCATTTCTCATCAGCAACCACAGAGATCCGCTCACGATATTTATTGGAGCCGCAGCTGCTGGGCTCTTGAGCGCCGTATGTATTGAAACGCTTCGCAGTCTCGGCAACCTCGAGCCAGGTGCTGCAATGGGCGTTGTGTTCTCATTGTTCTTCGCGGCTGGAATTCTGCTAATGGAAGGTGCGGCCGCTCGACACATCGACCTTGATGCGAACTGTTTGTTGTATGGACAGTTGGAAAGTATCTTTTGGTATCCACCAACTAGTATGGCCGATCTCCTGACGGTTGATGCTCTTTGGTCCCTTCCCCCTCAGGTGCTTACCAGCATCGGAGTTCTTATTGCCTGCACGCTATTCGTTCTGCTCCTATTCAAGGAGCTAAAGCTAACTGCTTTCGACCCAGCGCTCGCTACCAGTCTGGGATTTAATGCGACTGCCGTGCATTATTTGCTGATGGTTTTTGTTGCGACCGCCGTAGTTGCGTCGTTCGAAGCGGTTGGCTCAATCCTCGTAATAGCAATGATTATCTGTCCGGCTGCAACGGCACGACTCTTTACTGACAACCTACGCGTTCAAATTGCGCTTAGTGCAGTAATAGCAATAGCCACCACGGTTCTGGGATACTTTCTCGGTGCGTTCGGACCAGAACTCGTCGGCCGAACAGAATCCGTAAGCATTGCCGGCTCCATTACTCTTGCCGCAGGATTTTTTCTGACTACCGCTGCGCTGTTCGCCCCGCAATACGGTTATCTCGGCCGCCAAATTCGGCATCGGCGCTTAGCTCTTCAAATGGCCCTCGAGGACGTGCTTGGTGTCATGTTCAGAATCGAAGAAGCGCGAGGGTTAGCTTCACCCGCAAATCGAGAAGTTATGGTAGAGACCCTCGGAGGTCAGAAAGCGGTAGACATGGGAATTGCTTACGCCCTGCGCGAGAAGCTGATAGAAAAGTCGGCCGACAATTTTAGTCTAACGGAGCGCGGTCGAATTCGTGCGCAAGACGTCGTTCGCTCGCACCGCTTGTGGGAAAGCTATTTAGTGAGTCGCCTGGGCCTGCAAGCAGATCATGTGCACGACACCGCAATGGAACTAGAACATTTCACTGATCAACCTATGGCCGAAAAACTGGCGAAGCGCCTGCCCAACCCAGAACTGGATCCGCACGGGAAGAAGATTCCCTCGCTAAATTCTGTAGATGACGAATCCTGAGACAGCCAAAGCAGCTGAATCAATTCTTAATTCTAATTGGGGCGATTACATTTTTGGTGAAGTCGATCCTGTCCTTTACTGTGGTCGGGAGCTCTTTCTGCGCTTCAACCATTTTCAATCGACTTTTAAGTCCGACTCGATTTGCAAGCTGTATCGCAAGACCAGGTCTGACGTTCACTTCCAACATCATCGGTCCGCGATAACGGTCAACCACTAGGTCGACTCCAAAGTATCCAAGTTCAAAAACCTCGTAACATGACGCAGCGATGTCTAGCATACGATCCCAGTGAGGGATGCTGACATTAGTAATTGGGTTTTTCGTATCTGGGTGCTCGAGAATCTGCTCCATCCCCGAAACACCGAACGTCGTCTTCCCCTCTGCCATATGAATTCCTACCCCGACAGCACCTTGATGCAGATTGGCGCGGCCATCGGACTGCTTGGTTGGAAGCCTCAGCATTGCCAAAACAGGAATTCCTAAAAAGACGATGATCCTAACGTCTGGAACACCTTGGTACGAAATAGCTTCGAATACCGGATCGAATTCGATTTTATACTCGAACAATGCACGATCCGGCTGGCCGGCCAAGCTGTACAGACCCGAAATCGTGTTGGCAACGTGCATCTTCAACTCTTCGTCAGATACGCTCCTGCCGCTTGAGGTAACCAATGTGCCGTCATTCTCCCTAGACAGCACCAACACTCCTTCACCTCCGGAACCTCGGTCAGGCTTTATTACGAAACTCTGCTTGTCTGAGACGCTAGCGATAGCGGAACGAAATTGTCCAATTGAATAGACAACCTGGTACAGCTCGGGAACCGCAATGTCCGCTTTGCGCGCTAGAGTCTTCGCTCGCATTTTACTATCCGCATTGGGGTAGCTGCGGCGGGAGTTGTACTTCTGAATGTAGTCCACATTTCGGGCGTTCATCCCGAGCACGCCCAGTTTACGCAGCTTGGGACCATTGAGCAGAAATTTCAATTTAGGCGCCCTCAGCTAATGACCTGAACCTAAACAACTCGCTGAGCCGGTAGTAAGTATAACGGCCCAACAACAGCGTGACCGACATAATCATCAAAATAGATTCAGGAAAATTGAAGACTATATGCTGGATGACAGGCTGCATCATCGCAAAGTAACTGAGCACAGCGAGCAACAGGCTGTTGAAAGACAGCATCATTGTGTTTACAGCACCGGTTTCCTCCCAAGCGACCATGATGCGCTCGATAATCATAGTAAGAATGACAATTGGAAACAGCGTGACCGTATATCCCTGGGTAAATTCTGCGATCTGGGACACTCTACCGATTGCAAGTATCAGCAAAATCACAATTGAAAGCGTCGCGGCGAGCCGTGAAACAAGCAGCAAGTTAAGCGAACTTAACAACGCTCGAATGATCAGGCCGACAAAAACAACCATACCAAGCAGTTCGATTCCCCAGAACAGCCCGGTCTCTCTGAAAGACAGAGCGATCAGAATCGGCATGAATGTTCCGAACGTCTTTAGACCAATCACCACTCGGAAGAACGTAACAATTAGCGCCCCGACAGGAACGAGCAGCAAAACTCGATAGGTCGCCTGCATCGAAACCGGCAAACGATCAAGAGAGATAAATGTCCAGAATGTCGTTTCCTCATCAGCTTTCAGCGCCCGCGGGTGAACGACTGTTGCGTCCGGTGCTATTGCAAATTTAAGCTGCTCCAGTCCGATATTCTTTTTCAGTTTACCCATGTTGATATCGACGTAGTTCCAGAACAAAAGCTGATCGGAGTCGGGCTGCTCCTTTAACTGAGGGAAAATATCCTGCCAGCTATCCTTTAAGTACGCTCTCACCCAGTAACGCGGTGAAATCTCACGTTCGGCCTTGACCGCAAGAAAACCCCGGCCAACGTACGAAGGCACCCCTGCCGTTCGCAGCATTGCACTAAACAGCCGAGCACTAAGAACTTCCGACTTAGAAATTTTGTTGAGAAACTTGAGCTCATTGCTTAATCTCGATTGGAACAATGCTTGGATGCGGGTCACCAAAGCAGAGTCGTCATCTGTTGAGTGCTTGAGCTTCTTCACAAACTGAACTAGACGATCAGCCTGTTCGTCATCAACAATGCTGTGAATGATTTTCTGAGGCGACCGAAGATTCTTAGGCTGCCGAACATACCGGGTTCCGGTTTCTACGACTGCCCAGTAATACAAGACGGGATCTTGGTTTTTAGGGAGTTTCCCGCTCCATACGATGCTGCGTTCGGAGTCCTTCCCGATGATTGCGGTAGCGAGTCCATTAGACTGAAACGCCTCCTGAACAACTAGTGCGCGCTTACCTTCGCTCGGAACCGGAACACGAATTCTGACTGGCAGCTCCTTGTTCTTCAGTTCAACCATAGCTTCGACTTTCCAAACCGAACTCTGGGTGCTGGGAAGCAACGGGGTATGGAGCTTTTGATATCGATACAACAGAACTGCAAGGCTCGTCGTGCAAAGCACCAGAGCCAACAACAACACGGATCGCGTCATTTAGGTGACCTCACATCTTTACAGGCGGGATCGACTGTAAAAGTCGAAGAAGAGTCGACAAGGACCGCTCCGGCAAGCAAATTGCGTCCAATCAGCACCGGGTACTGAAAATGCGCACGGTTAACTAAATTGCATTCGACGACTTCGTAAACGCCCCCCAAGCACAATCCGAACCTAACTACAGGACGCTTTTGTGCCCCGCCTGATTTTTTCTTGATTTTCGTGTTGCGCACTATTTCGCGTTTTACTTCCGCAGTATCGCCGAATTTATTCGTCAAAGTAAATCTGACCCAGGTACTTCCGCCGCTTTGATACTTTTCCAGCTTCTCTGCATGAACTGAACAACTATCAGCACCTGTGTCTAGTTTCGCAGACATTTGCATGCCCGGCGGATACACCAGAACATGTTCCAGCCAACCAAACGCAGCTGGTTTATCCTGAGCTATGGCTTCAACCGCCGACAATAATACGACAGCAAACAATGTTACAGCCCGCACCGTCGACAGCTTAAAGCGCTGACCTATTCCTAATGTCATGTGACTCACAAGCTATTTGCTCTTGCGTTTGGATCTACCACAATCAGGCGAAGCTGTGCGGGTTCGGGCCGGGTCTACCAAAAAATTACCGGCCAGAGATTCGCGCCCTATTCTGACTTTTTGTTCGTAGTCACTTCGGTCTGCCAGCGCAAATTCCAAAACCAGATAAACCTTCTCCATACAAATCGCGGACTCAATAATATAACGGCGTTCGGTTTTTCCAGACGTGGTTCGAAAAGTGCTCTTGTCGATAACTCGACGCTCCAACATCTTCTCGTTGCCTAAGGCATCAGCTACTGAGAATCGAACCCACTTCTCTTTGTCCTTGCGAAATTCTTTGATGTCGTCACCGTGCAACACGTTCCCTTCTGATCCGGGAGTAAGCTTTGCGTCAAAGACTAAAAGTTCAGGCATTAGTTGAATTCTTTCCACCCAACCAAGAACCGGATGATCGAGGTTATGTCCAGCGCCCGTCTGAGCCTTAGCGGACTCTGCCG
>JAGRAN010000062.1 GCA_020434585.1 Bdellovibrionales bacterium | reverse complement strand
GCATGCGCCAACTCGATTCACAAAGTCGGAAGTCGCATGAGTCATTTGAGGGCCTCTCTGCATCGATACCTTCAGAGCTCGACCTGCGGTTGCACACGGATCTCACTGGCCACCCGCCAGTAGCAACTCTCGAAAACTGCCACGATTGGCAATCAACTTTCCCTACCACCAAGTGCTGTGTCCGCATTTGCTCATTTTCTTGTATGTAGATCAAGCTCGGCTATTCCCAATGATCACTTTGGCAGCGCGTCGATATTTTTGCGTAACCTGACTCGTCCTGCGTAACCGTAAACTCTACAAAGCCCCAAGGGTCGACTTCCCTAAAAACCCGGCAAGCATCACCCAACTTCGCGTGTAATGATTCGTATGTCTCTACGCTTGACGGCGGCACTCGATCCATGACTTTTTCCGTTAGCAATGCCGTCATGCTAAAAAAGCCTTCACTGAAGGAGAACGACTCAATTTGCATCTCCTTCTTCTTGACCTCAGAAGTTAAGGAAAACCCATAAAGCAGCCCTCGGGCCTGAGGTGTTAAGCCATCGTCCAACACAATCGTCTTCGGCTTAGTTCGGTTCGGTTCGCGCTTAGATGGCTTTAGCACTTCAGCAAGCAATTCTTCGGTCTCGGGATGAGGCAAGAGCGGCTGCGGTAGATCCTCACTTGGCATACCCTGAGATAGTGGACGCTTATTTAGTCGCCCGAGCACAGTGTAAAACTCATTGACGAATAAGTCGTCAAACCGTGTACCTGTAACGCCCACGGCTACAATCAACCAGCATTCCTGCTTGCTTCTTGAATTCGACCACCTGTCTTCAACTCTCGCCGTCAGAAAAATCTGTTCCTTTTTATCTGCACCTCGCGTTGACTTTCGTAACGCTTCGTATGAGCGCTGCAAAGTTACCAATTCGTCGACGAAATTCCTTTCCAGTTCTCTACCTAGATTTCGCTGCCGAAACTCCTCAAGTAGCTTCTTCCCTGCGAGCTTGTTTCCCACGGTCGCTCGGGCGCTAACCTCAAGGCCAACGGCGTCAAATTTTACGGGTGCCCCTTTTGCGTGAATTACTAGAGAAATACTGTGCTTCGACAGCTGCATGTGCTCTTCCGGAGAAAGCACATTCGCGGGATCTATCTCTCTGAAATACCTGTCCCGCCATTTAGATACTAGGCCATCATTCTTAAGCAACGATTCAAGGCTATAACTTTCATCTTCAAAAACATAGCTGCCATCTGGGGATCTAAGCTCACGAAGCTCTTCGATTATTTGCCCAAATCCGAGTGTCGCATCAACAATAAACGCAAGCCACACCACGCCAACATATTTAGCTAAGCATTGACAAGTCATAGAGAGATCTCCTATCCAGTGACAACTTAGAGCTTTTCTTTTATGCTCCAGGAACGGCGGAGCCTAGTTGATTTGCACCAGCAGAACTGGTGGTTTACGGAGCAAATATAAATCCCGAACTATCATCAATCTCCGTACACGTGTTACCCAAATATGAAAATAGGTACAACGTATACTCGTATCCGGACTGGGCGCTGTTGTAGGTAGCCATCGATGTAGGCACTGCAAAAGTCGCTCGAACAATACCCCAGGAGCCTTCCCAAAGCCCCTGCCACTGAGTTATGTCTCCAGCCGCTCGAGTTGGTGCTTTCAGACTATAACCCACATGTTCAATATTCTCCGGAACATTGAGCGTGCAATGCCAGTCTGCCAATAGATATCCGGGCATGGCCGGGGAGGCCCCGATTGCGCTCGGGTTAACAGCAATGTTGATGCTACCCCCTGTTCCGCTAAACACGTTGGTGTCAAGCGTGAATACCGTAGCGAAACCAACTTGTGGACTGAGCCATGCTGAGTCGACCTTAATGGTTTTGGGTGGGGTCCACAAATCATTTGGACCAGTCAATGGCGTACTAGACGCTGTGAGATATTGGTGTTCACCTGCATTGATCGTCACAGGTGATGTTGACAAACCCGTTACTGGATTACCTAAGCTATCCTTAAAAAGCAGTTGATATGTCTTGGCAAACGTCCCAGTGTTTTTGACGTAGACGGTTATCTCGAAGACGATACTCTTGTTGATGTACTGCTCATCTTCAACTTCATCCTCCGTTGTTGATATGTTCTGGTTATAGGTCAGGGTACCGATGAATGCGTCATCGGTACCCTGACCTATAACCA
>JAGRAN010000061.1 GCA_020434585.1 Bdellovibrionales bacterium | reverse complement strand
GAGACGACCTCCGTGCCCAGCTCTTTTTCTCCACAGCGAGTTCAGCTTCCTGCTCGAGGCGCAACCCTTAGAGCCTAGCCGACGCGCCTTAAGGAGAATCAAGACGCGCCGGCTGTGTGCAAGAAGCTCTTCACCGTGTAGTTTTAGGCATCATCACCACAAATCTTGTTCGATAAATCTGCTACTGACTTCCAGCGGTTAATCTGCAATCGGAGTGCCAAGTGTTCCGGCCGGGTGCGAACTTACCCGTCACGCAGATGTAACTTTGCGTTAATCTGCACGAATTAGAATGTATCTCCAGCAATCAGCTGTTGCCGATGTGATTACAACACCTTACATTTAACCTATGCGTCCAGTTCGAGCTTTTTTACTCCTAATACTGTTGTTAGCAGTCGCGTTCCCGAGACTTTCGGCGGCTGATCAGGGAGAATTGTTAGCGGGCAACCGCTATGTAAAAGCGCGCATCGCTTCAGATCGAATCAATATTCAGCCATCGGGCGATGAACAAATTTCAACTGCCACCCTCGCCATAGTGCTCGAGGTCTCGCCCGGCTGGCATATTTACTGGGAGAACAGCGGTGACTCTGGATCGCCGCCTGAAGTCAAATGGTCCTTACCCGAGGGCTGGCGCGCAGGCGACCTGATTTGGCCTGCTCCAAAGCGCATAATCGAACGCGGCGACATTGTAACTTACGGCTACAACTCAAACGTAACGCTTGCGTCTCGACTATATATTCCTGCCATCATCCCCGAGAAAACCGAGACAGTAGATATTGCAGCCAGAGTCCGTTGGCTGGTTTGCGCTGAAATCTGTGTTCCCGGAGAAGCCGAGATTAGTCAAAGTTTTGAGTACGGCTCGGATCTGCCCCTTGGACCATCCGATGACATCACGCGTATCGAACGAACCCTAGCAGAAGCACCCAGAACTGCTGAGCAAGCCGCATCTACATTTAAACCGCTGAACGGGCTTTTGGTCGATGCTGCGGCAGTCCCTAATCCCGCCCCACGCAACTCACAATTTGAACTAGAACTGACTCTGAGCGGATTAGCCGCGCATAATTCCAATTTAGCACGACATCTACAGTTTTTCCCGCATACTCAAGCTTACTTTGATTTTGGCGCTCCCCGGCTGCGCACCAATGCCGATGGGACCGCTACAGTTATTTCAAACGTCAGAGTAATTTCTGGTGCTCCCCAGCAGCACTACGACTTAAGCGGAATACTACTGATCGGTCCGAAAATTAGCGGGGCAACTCACCCGATCAGCGTACAGTGGACTGGCGGAATTGAAGTGCATGGAGACGGCGCGGGTTCAGGGGAGCAAAGCGCAGAATCTCCAGAACTGCCCTCCCTAAGCTATCGCACTTATCACGCAGCTGAAACGCTCGAACTCGCGGCTGCTCAGTCGGAAGCATCTGCGTCTGTAGTTTTTTCGTGGAGCTCATTTCTAATTGCTGTCTTGGCTGGCTTCTTTGCCGGCATGATTCTGAACCTAATGCCCTGCGTGCTTCCCATCATCAGCATCAAGGTAATGGGGTTTATTAATATGGGAGGCGTTGAGCCACGGGAAGCAAAGCGAACCGTTTATGCGTTTTCCGCCGGAATTCTCTTTTCGTTTCTGGCTTTAGCAGCAGCAATTATCACACTTAGAAACCTTGGCACTCACGTAGGTTGGGGATTTCAGTTCCAGCATCCTGCGGTTGTTTTCTTGATGTTCATCGTTGTTTTTGTCCTCAGCCTAATTTTCTTCGACGTCTACACTTTTAAAATTCCGTACTTAAACTCCGCTAACAAAGCTGTTACAAAAATGCAGCCTTCGTTGTTATCACACTTTTTCGAAGGCATTCTCGTTACGGCGCTTTCAACTCCCTGCACTGCTCCATTCTTAGGGACAGCGCTCGCGTTTGCCTTTATTCAGCCTGCGATTTACACCGTCGCAATCTTTTTGAGCATCGGACTTGGACTGGCGCTACCCTATACATTTCTTGCAACTCACCCCGCACTGTTAAAACGCCTTCCCAAACCTGGACCTTGGGAATACCGCCTAAAAGAGTTTCTCGGATTCTTATTGCTGGGTACAGGGATTTGGCTGCTATTTGTGCTAAACAGCTTGACCAGCGATGGAACCGTTTGGGCTGTTGCTTCTGCCGTATTCATTTTCTTCTGCCTATGGCTTACGAAGAACTTGGGAGAGTTTATCTCCACAGGTGGAGCGCAGTTCGCTTCAAAACTGATCATTGCCGGTCTTTTTGTCGCCGTAATGTCGTTTCTCTGGCCCAAAGCCACTCAACGAGCTTCAGAGCGCCGTGAAGTCATTCATTCTGAACAAATCGCATGGAAGACCTATTCTGAGGAATTGATTCGCAACTCTTTGGATGACGGTAGGGTTGTTTTTATCGATTTCACTGCTGACTGGTGCGTAACCTGTAAAGCGAATGAGCAACTCGTTATTGAAACGGATGCGGTCGGCGCGTTTATCAAGGCACATGAGATTGTCCCGATTAAAGCTGACTGGACAAGTGGTGATGAGAAAATAACTGAAGCGCTTTATTCTTACGGGGCCCAGGGCGTTCCGCTTTATGTTGTTATCAGCCCCAAGAATCAGGTAGAGCCCAACGTGCTCCCCACGCTGCTTACGCAGTCGATCTTGCTCGATGCTCTGAGTGGCGCTATTTAACTTCTGCCTTTTCTGGAAGCTTTTGACTTTTCCAGCGCTTATTCCACCCCACTTCGTTTTCTGAACATGGGCGCTGATAAATCGCCTTTCGAATTGCGTCTGTAGTAAAAACTCCCAGCTCCTCGCCCTCGCCCCAAGCCTTGCCAGTCTCGTTGCGTTGTTCTTTGAGGGAAACGATATAAGGCAGCCATCCACGCCATTTGCCAGTTCCGTGAATGCGCTCGGCACGAGTCATTTTAATTAAAGTTTTTTCAATTTCGTCGCCGTGCTTCCCTGGATACGTCTGCATTTCTTTTACGAGCGTTCGGGCAATTGTGTCATAAGGAAGCCTCGCGAGATTTTCCACAAACTTGCGCCGAACCGCCGACTGCCGTTCTTCAGTAGTGCGTTCAAGCAACCAGGCCATAACTTTCGCGACAGTATCCGGATCGAGTTCAGCCAGGACGTTGAAGCTGTTCAGCATAAGTACTTCATCGTCGTTTTTGATCGAAGCGACGATTGCGTTCACCATGGTTCCGATATATGTCGACGATTCGAAATTCATCCGCTGATCGTCCGATTTACAGTCCTTTTCTAGAAAGTCGTAATCCAGCAGCAAGTCACAAGAAAACTGCCAGACAAAATTTGGTCCTTCCAGCTTGTTTGGAAATCCTACCGATTGATAGTTTTCAACACCGTAGCCGCAAAAATCGATCAAATCTCGAAGAGTACTCGGAACACGAGCCATTGTTTCGAGCGTTTTGTAGGTAAGGGTCGGAGAAAACTTCTCTAGGTCCTGCTGCTTTGCACGTACTTCGACCGGTGAGTAAGGATTAACCACTCCCAGCAGTCCAACTTCATCAATAGTTAGCCCGCTATAGCGCGGCTGTTCTAATGCACGCGTATAGGAGGCCATAGTTAGGCGCGGGATTAATTTGTCGCGATCTAGATTGTTCTGCTTGAGGTAACAAGTTAGTTCTGCATCATACAGGCGGAACAGCAGCGGGAACATCTTTCCAGTGTCAACAAGACCGATCCGCAAATCTTCCAGAATGGAGGCGAGGTTATGGAGTGGATTCTCGTCAAGGTCGGCATCAAGCACGCAATCCGCTGCCGTTTGTCGCTCTGCCACATCTACGAAAGTTTCATATTGCTTGAGTGCCAAATCTAGACCTGCGGAATCGCCGAAAACTATCCTAGCAGCTGACTCCCACACATCGTCGCCAAAAAACTTCGAGTCAGGGAGATACTTCATCAGGGCATCGACAACGTCACTTCCGCTAAGTTTGCGAAGTTCGAACAAGGCGTAGTTCGCGTAAATTGCCTCCTCTTTGACCCGTCTCATGTAAAATCTAAGCTGCTTGGCCCGATCGTACTCCTTGGCATAATCAAATCGCTGCCGCATTGCGACTGCGGCACGCAGCCGCTGATCGTTGGCATCAAATGATTCGTACTTTTGGGGTACTTGATACTGCCTGACACGAGTCCTTATCGTATCGATGCGCCGGCCGATAACACTTTCAAAGCTTTCCAAATAGCGGTGGCGCGGCTCAACCGGTTTTGAAACAGCCTCTTCAACAACATAAAACATACCGTAATCGGCAATGCGAAAATGCAGATCTTCCTCTTTCGGCACCCCATACCAGCCGAACCGCTGCATCCCAATCAAAATCATCGGGGAGATTCTCTTGATTAGCGGCCGTTCCTCCCAATCTTCAGGAGGTTTGACAGTATGATGAGTGCGGCCGTAACGGAACGAGCTGCGTTCAATATCCTCAGGCAGCCAAAACCATCCACGAACAAGGGAGTCGTCCGTAACCTTTACGCGCTTGTAGTACTCCTGCGGCTCGGCAAAGTAGGTATAGTCGGAAAATACCGGAAGCAGGAAGGGCGGGTAATCGTGAACAGTCAGGCGTGTTCCTTCGGTTACATCAAAACGCAGGACCTCGGTTCCATAGAGTACGTCAACAACCTCCGCCTCAAAGAAGCTCGTGCGGCGAACATCCATTACGGCCAAACTTTCCATGACCGCGATTTCCATTAAGTCATCGCCGAGGATTCGAAATGGCATGCGGGAGTTATCGGCGAACGCCGGAGCTGCTTCGAGCAGAAGCAACAAAAGACCTAAAAAGTGAAAAGCCGATTTCATGTTTCTGTCAATTATATCGCAGCAACCTCGCTAAGCACATCACCCGCGTTAAAAGGATAGTCCCAGACTTGCAGAAATATAGGGTCCAGTCTCCAAATCGTCCTTGAATTGACCCGCGTTCGTTGGCTCAAATTCGAATTTGCTGCCTATCAGAGCACCTCCTTCAACACCTAATCGGACGTGCTGGCCCAGCCAGTAATACATCCCGCCGCCGATCCGATTTTCTTGAATATTGACGTCAAAATCATCAGTGGCGCTGCCAAATCGAACGTTATAACGATCGCCGTCGATCCATGCACCGGCGTAAATTGAAAAATCGGAGCTCAGGTTAAATGTTACTTCGGCTTCAGTCGGAAGCGTTAGATTGATGTGCATTCCTCCGCTGGAGCTCAGTATTCTCAAACCTACGATAGGAAAAAAATCAAAATCAACGAATCGATGACTGTATTCAGCACCTAAAATTAGAGCAGTGCCTGGATTAATACGAAACGCTATCAGTCCCTGCCCTTCTAAATTGAAATCGTCGAGATCCAAATCTCCGTTGAAATCTGTATAAAGACCGTCGCGCGCGTAGCCCTGCATATAAATCGAATCAGATAGAAAATATTCGATTCCAACCAGAAACGAAACTTCGTGTAGAGTTTCACCTCCCGTCGATGTGATTGCTTCCGGGACTTCTTCGAAACTGTAGACGCGAGCACCGTAGGTTCCGCCGAACAGCAGGTCAGCATCTTCGGTTAATTCAAACGCCTTCGAGATATCTGCCTCGAATTTGTTCAGAGAATATTCACCCGGGCCGCCGTCTTCTTCCATCTTGGGTTCGTGCATATAAGATAGAGTGGAGTACGATCGATTCGGTTCGAGTAGATAGCGGAAGTCACCGTGCTTGCTCGCCTCTTCAGCAGCTGCGGAGAAGGGAAGGAAGACCGTCGTTATCAAAAGTATGCAAAAAATGTATTGTAGGCGCATCACTAGTTGGCAAAATTTTACTTAATACAGGTGATGTTAAGAATCGTGAATGATATTGGCAAGGTAAACATTGAAGCTAGAACCTGAGGCCGCGCAATGAACAATTCGGAGCTATGGACAAGGTACGACACTTATCGCTGCGGCTGCTCCCAGCTAGGTATAGAAGTCGACATCAGCCGAATGCAGTTCCCCACCACATTCTTTGACGAGATGTCTGCTGAAATTATTCGTGCCTTTGCCGAAATGGAGCAGCTCGAACAAGGAGCTTTAGCCAACGGTGACGAGCAGCGGATGGTCGGACATTACTGGCTTAGGACTCCAGACCTGGCTCCCACTCCCGAATTAAGCAGTCAGATCAAGGAGAACATCGCTCGGATTTCAGACTTCGCACAAAAGGTCCATCGAGAAGGTAAGTTCGAGCATGTGCTGCTGATAGGAATTGGGGGGTCGGCTCTGGGGCCGCAGCTCGTCGAGGATGCCTTCTCCTCTCCCCAACAACCCATGGGTATCTCCTTTTGTGACAACACCGATCCAGATGGCATTGCCCGCACTATTGCCAGGCTGCCCAAGGGAGGGTCCACGACTCTAGTAATTGTAATCTCAAAATCGGGAGGAACTAAGGAAACTCGCAACGGTATGCTCGAAGTTCAGGCGGCATTTTCTGCTTCGGGATTGAAGTTCTCCGACCATGCAGTTGCTATAACCGGCACTGGCAGCAAACTCTACGAACTAGCCAAATCTGAGAACTGGGTTGATATCTTTCCGATCTGGGACTGGGTCGGCGGTAGAACCTCTATTTTTTCTGGCGTTGGCCTACTGCCCGCAGCCCTGCAGGGTATCAATATTTCTGAATTCCTTGCAGGCGGGCACCTAATGGACGAATGCACACGAGCATCAAATCCGCTTGATAACCCGGCGATGCTGCTTGCGTTGATGTGGCATTATGCCGGAGGCGGAAGCGGCGCCAAAGACATGGTAGTTTTGCCGTACAAAGATCAGCTAATGCTTTTCAGCAAGTACCTACAGCAGCTGGTCATGGAGTCTTTGGGTAAAGAGCTCGATCGTGATGGAAACCGAGTCGAACAGGGAATTGCTGTCTACGGCAACAAAGGCTCCACGGATCAGCATGCTTACATTCAGCAGCTCCGCGACGGCTTGAATAACTTCTTTGTGACCTTCATTGATGTTCTAAAGGATTCCGGCAGTATTGAAGTTGAACCGGGCATAACATCTGCGGATTACTTGTCAGGGTTTTTCATGGGAACTCGCCGAGCTCTTTACGAAAATCAACGAGAGTCGATCAGCATCACAGTAGAAGAACTCACACCAAAAACTCTAGGGGCGTTAATTGCACTTTATGAGCGCGCAGTAGGATTTTACGCAAGCTTAGTTAACATCAACGCCTATCATCAGCCCGGAGTTGAAGCTGGAAAAAAAGCTGCAGGCCGGGTAATTGAGCTTCAGTCAGCTGCGGTGGCAGCACTTGGCGGGAAGAAAATGACCGCTGCAGAAATTGCTGAAAAAATCGGCGCCTCTGATGAAGTCGAAACTATTTATCGGATACTGCTTCGTCTAGCCGCGAACCCGCACCGCGGCGTTCGAAAAACAGACGCGAAAAAGGCGTCAGAAGTCTGTTTCAGCGCCGTTTAGCTGCAGCGACCGGGAAACAGCTGTTCGATTATCGGGCGAATTTGGGTCGATTTGTTAAGGGTATACAGGTGCAGTCCCGGTGCACCACCATCCAGCAGGCTGCGACAAAGCTTAACTGCATAGTCAATCCCGAAACGGTTTACGGCAGCGTCGTCGTTTTCGATTCCTTCCAGACTACCAAGCAATTCGGTGGGAAGGCTTGCACCGCACATCCCGGTAAACCGCTTCAACTGGCCTACGTTTGAAATTGGCATTACTCCTGGAACTATTGGGTGCGTAATTCCAGCGCTTCTAGCTCGTTCTACAAATTCGAAGTAAACCGCCGAATCAAAGAAGAGCTGCGTGATCACAATATCAGCACCAGCATCAAGCTTTTGTTTTAAATACCGAATATCGTCATCCGGTGACTGAGCATCGTTATGCATTTCCGGATATCCAGCTACTCCGATACTGAAATCAAAATTATCTGAGATATAGCGGACGAGGTCGCGAGCATTGTGAAATCCGTCGCTATGGGGAACAAAATTTGTTTGGCCCTTAGGAGGATCTCCCCGAAGTGCTAGTATGTGTTCGATGCCCTCTTCCTTAAAGGATCGAAGAATCTCATCTATCTCTGCCACACTGTGCCCAACACACGTAAGGTGAGCGACGGCTGGAATATGAAGTTCACGGTTTATGTAAGACACCATTTGGCGGGTCAAAAGCCGAGTTCCACCACCCGCGCCGTAGGTAACTGTCATGAAATCAGGCTGGCACTTCGCTAGTTCACGAATGAGCGACAAAGTCGCATCAAGGCGATCTTCGGTTTTAGGAGGAAAGAACTCCAGCGACAGAGAAGTCGCTCCAGTTTTGATAATTTCTCGAAAGCGCATCCCCGTGTACTAAGCACACTTACAGAGGCGCTTCAAGCTTCTAGTGGGACTTAAACAATCACTCGCCCTTGTCGCCCTTGTCCGAAAATACTGAGCTCAGACGAGTCCAAAAAGTGCTTTGTCCGGAATCTTTGTTACGCACACCGGGTCCGCCCAAGCTGCTATTGTTGACCAAAGGAGTGCCGGGCAGCTGATAGGCAGGCTTTTCAGCTGGATGCTCGGGATCTATCCCCGGGTCATTGCTTGTGTGGATCGGTTTAGCGTCAGCTACTTGGCCCGGGCCTGATGTCACGCCACCTTCAGTGTGAGCCTGGGAAGAAAAGAATGCTCTGGCAGCTTGCTGAGCACGTTGCTGGTAGGCAGTGGCCTTGGCTTCCGCCTGTTGCTCCTGCTGCTGAAAGGCAGTTGCGGGCTGCGCTGGTCCAGCAGTGCTGTCGGAGCTTCGACGAGTAAAAGGTCCGCGGCGCTTCCGATCTGCTTCTAACAAAGCCTGTTGATATTCCTGGAGCGCAATTTCTCGCTTGTACGCTTTGAACGCGGCCGTCCGACCACGGCGCGAACGTTCCGCTTTGTTCACATAAACTTGGTGGTTCTGAAAGTCGACGCCTTTTGCACCTTTTATGGGGTTGAAATCACGCGCAGCTGCAGTGCTGTTGCGGCTAATTGTTCGGCGCGATACTCCGACAGTGCTGACCGTCGGTGTGGGTACTTCAACATTTGGCGTCGGATAAAGAACGCCAGCAAGGGCGCAAGTGGGAGCTGCTACAGCTGCTCCAACGACTAATGAGGCTATCGTAAAAATCTTTCGTATCATTCCGTCCCGTATACCTACCAATGAGAAAACTCATACGGCTCTCGGCGATTAATCAAATTCGCAATGTTGGGGAAAACCGGAAGAAAAACAGGCGGCTAAATAACCGCAAGACCTGCGAGCATTATAATAGCTGTTTTATGCACGCTAATCTACTGCCAGTATGTATTTATCTGTATATTTTTTCTGTTTAATATTGAACAGTTACCCAGTGTGGGCAGTGGACGAGTCTAGATAGTCGCAGTCAGCGCTCTTTTCGCACTGACTGCGCTGCCTATCTGTGAAGTGGGCTCGAGCCTATTTCTCAGCCAGCAACTGAGCGACTCTAAGTGGGTCCAGACCCGAATGAGCCCTGACCGCTTCGTCGCTGTTTTGAATCGCGCTGCCGGTTTCTCGTGCCAGCGAAATTGCCGCGTCGACATCTTCGGGACGTGCGCTCGAAGACATCATATTCTCGCGAATAACTTCAGCCGTATCGGCACCGCTTTGCAGTCGCTGCAAAGTTCGACCGATATCTTCACGTAGTTGGACGACCTCTTGATTAAGGTCCTGTCCGCCAGCTTCCTCGAGTTCAGCAGCTTCACCTTCAATCTTGCCTAGCGCATCCAAAGCTTTCGCGGAAAACGAAATCGCGTCGTTTAAGCCGTTGAGGACGTTGCTCAAATCCTTCGACTCACGCGACTTTCCGGATGCTTTGGCTTCGCTGGCCACGCTGGTTTGCACCGCCAAGCCGGAACTGAGCGATCGAAAACTCGAACGCAGTTCTGCGCTTCCGCCTTGCTTAGCGGGCTGCTGCTTTTGCTGTGTTGGGGAGGATGCTGATTGCTGCGGTGTGCTACCGCCTTTAATACTGCTAACCATGTCGCCTTTCCTCTAGCATACGGCCAAACCTGATGAGCTACCTAGCCCACTACAGACCCTGAGTGTTCAGCCGTCGTACATCTCCATTTGTTCCTATAGATAATATCGGCGAACCCGCGCGGCGCTAAACGATCTGGCTCTCTAGATTTCCTTGGCTAAGAAGCTGTAATTCCAGCATATTTTTGGAATTAATGCAGATTTTGCAGCTTTACTACCCCCAGATCTTTCACTAAAGCCCCCCCGGCTGATAAAAAACTGGGACACCAAACCAGAGACAAAAAGCAGCAATCGAGGCACTGACTGATAATGAGCGTCCCTCTTTGGAGCCCAACCCCAGAGCGAATCGGCAAAGCAAACATTACCCGCTTTATCGAGTTCGTTAATCGTGGCTACTCGGCCAAAGTAAGTTCCTTTGAGGAGCTGCTATGTTGGTCGATCGAAAGCAAAGAGAAGTTCTGGCCCGCTGTGTGGGAGTTTACCGGAATTAAATCATCAGCGCCGTGGAGCTCTGTACTTAGCACGCCCGAGGACATGCTTGAGTCGCGCTGGTTTGAAGGCGCAAAGCTCAATTTTGCTGAGAATCTGCTGCGATTCAAAGATAACAAGCCAGCGATAATTGCTTGGAACGAGGCTGGTAGCAAGCGTGAACTAACTTATGCTCAGCTAAGCGAACAAGTTCGTGCATTGGCATCAGTTCTGCGCAACTGGGGAGTTAAACCAGGCGACCGCATTGCCGGCTTTATGCCGAATGTTCCTGAAGCAATTATAGCGATGCTGGCTGCCAGCAGTCTTGGAGCGATTTGGTCTTCATGCTCCCCGGACTTTGGATTCAAAGGGGTCATGGACCGCTTTGGACAGATTGAACCGAAGGTACTGTTCTGTGCCGACGGCTATTTCTACAATGGAAAAACAATCGATTCCCTGGAAAGGGTTACGGAGATCGCAGGAACAATTAAATCGATTGAACATATCGTCGTCTGCCCATTCGTAAACGAGACGCCCAAAATCAACAATGTCCCCAATGCCTCACTGCTTCCTGTGTTGTTGGCTGAAGCGGACGACTCCGCTTCATTAATATTCGAGCAGCTTCCTTTCGATCATCCGCTCTTTATTATGTATTCCTCGGGCACAACCGGGATCCCGAAATGCATTGTCCATGGCGCCGGCGGAACCTTGATTCAGCATGCCAAGGAGCATCAGCTACACACTGATATCACCCGCGAAGATAGGCTGTTTTACTTTTCGACTTGTGGCTGGATGATGTGGAACTGGCTGGTTAGCGGCCTTTTCTCCGGTGCAACCTTAATGCTTTATGACGGTTCGCCGATGTATCGCGATGGTAAAATACTGTTTGATTTTGCCGAACAAGAGGGAATCACTGTATTTGGAACAAGTGCCAAATTCATCGCAGCAATTGAAAAGGCCGGTCTTACGCCCAAAACAACACACCAGCTTAAATCTTTGCGCGCAATCCTGTCTACGGGGTCGACGCTGCTTCCCGAAAGTTTCGATTACGTCTACCGCGACATCAAGAGCGATATTCACTTAGCGTCGATCACCGGCGGAACAGACATTATCTCTTGTTTTATGCTTGGCAATCCCACCGCTCCCGTCTACCGCAGTGAAATCCAAACCCGTGGTCTGGGAATGGATGTTAAGATTTTTAATTCAGACGGTGAACCGGTCGTAGGTGAGCGCGGAGAGCTTTGCTGCGTTTCCACCTTTCCTTCTATGCCCATCTATTTTTGGAACGATCCTGACAACGCAAAGTATAAAGCCTCTTATTTTGAGGCTTACGACAACGTCTGGAGGCATGGCGACTGGGCGCAAGAAACCGAGCACGGCGGATTCATTATGTTCGGGCGCTCGGATGCAACTTTAAATCCCCAAGGTGTGCGTATTGGCACTTCTGAGATTTATAACCAGGTCGAACAACTAGACGAAATCGTGGACAGCATCGTGGTTGGCCAGAAATGGGAAGGAGACGAGCGGGTTATATTGTTCGTAGTGCTGCGCGGCAACGCTGAACTTACTGATGAGCTTCGCGCGAAAATTAAGAAGCAAATCAGAGAGAACACCACCCCGCGACATGTCCCGGCAAAGATTCTACAGGTTTCTGAAATACCTCGTACAATCAGTGGAAAGATCGTTGAGCTTGCCGTAAAAAATGTGCTGGAAGGAATGCCGGTAAAAAATACCGATGCCCTCGCCAATCCGCACGCATTGGATCAGTTCAAAAACATTCCGGAGCTGCAAACCGCGTAGCGAAACTAATTGGCAGAATTACATCCGGCGACTTACTTAGTTACATTCATCATCGGGTGCGCAGCCGGGTGTTTAGGAGCGATGGTCGGCGGTGGCGGGCTGATCACTGTACCATTTCTAATCTTTATGGGGTTTACTCCGGCCGAAGCGGTCGCTAACACAAAACTCGGCGCATGCGGTTCAAGCTTGTCAGCAATTCGCAAGTACAAGCTTGAAAAGGCGATTCGCTGGGACCTGGCACCTAAACTTGCTGCTTTCACGGTTGTCGGATCTGCAATTGGTGCCAACTTGATGGTTGCCGCAGATCAAGAACTTGTACGATCGCTGGTAGGTTTTGTGATTCTCGCACTTCTGCCTTTAGTCGTCCGTGGAAACAAGATTGGAATAATCGAAACCGAGCCGAGTCGAAATCGCATCCGGGCTGGATATCTAGTCTACTTTTTAATTCAGATTTATGGAGGGTTTCTCGGCGCCGGCGGCGGAATCTTAGGGCTATACGCTATGATGTACTTCTTTGGGCTGCCAATTGTGATTGCCTCGGGAACCGGCTCGCCGCCTTGGTTCGCTATGTCATTCGCTACATCGATTGTTTATGGGTATGCCGGCTTGATTGACTGGGCTGCCGCCACTGCCCTCTTTCTCGGCATGTCTGCAGGCGGACAGCTCGGTGCAACACTTGCCGTTAGGCAGGGAAATCGTTGGCTGCGTAACGTTTTTGCAACAGTTGTGGTTCTTTCGGCACTCAAACTGATTGTGTTTTGAAAAAGTTTCAGCTCTCACCGACTTAATCAACTGAAAAACATTCAGCAATTAGTAAAGTAGTTTTTTATACTTAGCTAAATCCTTCACAACCAACTTGCAGAGGGAGTGTTAAAAAACGTTTTGATCAGTGTTGGCCCTAGGTTGTGGGAATATTATTGCTTGGTTAGTATGCGCTGAGCGGTTGTCTACTTAGACTTCCTTGTTCCTTCATGTCTTGCAGTTAGGGCTGTGTTCTACAGCGCCTGTCTTCCCAAAGCCAAGTATATTGGACGCTAATTGTGCCTTCATTGCGCGTCTGGACACCCTTGCGCTTTGTTTCGGCGTCGAACACTCCGTTTCTCTCCCAGCCCGAGTAGACCAAAAAGCGTGCACTGTTCTTACTTGTTTGAACCGAATGATTCCCACAAGCAGGGATGGTGCCGCGGCACAATACAGGTTTTTTTGTAGCAGTTGAGCTTTAGCGGCTTAGAGATCTGAGGCGCTAAAGCTCTTCTGCTATCACTTCCGTGTACATGTGGGTTCGCACACATAACTCTGGGGCCATCCTTGTCAAGGAATCGGTCGCAGAAGAGCTCGATCATCTCACCACCGTTACAGGAGGAACGACGTGTTGCAGTCTCTGCTCCATGTCCTTCTCTCGGCGGTGGTTCTCGGGGAACCGCAGCAGGCACTCGCTTGCCAGGACAAAGCGCCGCAGTTCGCACTGCAAATGGAGGATAAAGTCATCGCCGAGCCTTCGAGCCCGGCGAGACTCCCTCATCACCCCAGCGCGCTCTCGTCCAACGCCGCGATCGTCGAGTCGAAGCCCAGCTTCGCTCTCGATCAGGCCAGCTCGGTTCTGTACTGTCCGACACAGGACACGTATCGTAGTGGCCGCCGGATGCTTAGTCGACACAAGCAGCTGCAGCAAGGCATCCACTACGCCAGGGGACCTCCGTAGGGAAGGGACCGATCGTCACTGCTCTTCCGCACCGTGCGGTCGAGCCATCACAACCTGTAGCGCCGGAATCGTATTCCGTCGCTGCATGCTCACGCCCGGCCGTCGGTGCTCGTAAAGACCGACGGCTGGGCTCGTTCGAAAGTTCGAAGACTCTGCTCGGATACCTAGGAGCTCGCACGTTGCGCGCTCCGCACTCCACGAAGGAGACCTCAGATGCTGAAGACGATGCACGGTCCGCCGATGGCGACCACGATGAAGGCCTCGACGAACAAGCGCCACCGCAACCGGCGCGACGCGACGACGACCAACACGACCGGCCACCACAAGAAGGCGACCATCTGCGACGGCGACGGCGGCGTGGGGCTCTTCGGGTAGGACAAGACGACGTCCGACACCTGAACTGAGTCCCAGTTCCTAGACCGAACTTGTTCGGTCGCATCCACGCGGTCGGGTCGACGAGCAACCCTCGTCGGCCCGGCCCGTTTTGGATCCGCATACACACGGGCGTTCACACTCGAGTTGTATGTTATCGCAGTGCCGCGGCCGCCATCCCCCTATTTTCCAGAATAAACTCTATCTTGAATCAAGCAGACAAAAGACCTAACGCCAGCGCAGGAACCTGATTTGCCTGGCTTAGCACCGCTGCGCCAGCCTGCTGCAGCACTGAAACTCTGGCCAGATTCGCCGCTTCACTGGCCACATCAACGTCCTCAATTCGACTAGCCGCATCAGCGTAATTCGTCGTTGTTGTTCGCAGGGTATTGGCGGCTACCTCCAGTCGGCTCTGGAACGATCCAATCGCGCCCAGCTCGGAAGATATACGCTCAAGCGCTTTGTCTAACTGATTCATTGTGGCCCTTGCTCGAACCTGAGTATTGATGTTGACGGCGGCCAGCTGCGTAGAGCTCTCAGTATTGGCTTCGTAAATGCTTACTGGCGTAGAGTCGGCGGGATAAAGCAACACATCTAACACGCCGTCGTTTGATATATCCGCCAGCACAAATTCACCCGCTCCCGTAAGGTCTATTGAGTCCGCAGTGGAGAAGTTTCCCTCTCCGTCGTTCAATCTGATATCGAGCATAGCTGAGCCGGCAAACCTTCTAGTAAGCATGTCTTCGTGCCCATCTCCGTTCACATCGATCATTCTCAACACGCTAGGATTTGTTTCTGCAATTGTTTGATCAAGCTCAAACCCGCTTCCCGTGCTCAAATAGATTTCAATCACATTACCCGCCGCCGAACCCGAAATGATGTCGTCAAGTCCGTCGTTGTTAACATCTCCAACCGTAAAACTGCTCGCAGCATTGACGGTGGTTAACTGCGATGTATTCGTAAACGTTCCAGATACAGCCCCCGAGAATATTTGTGCGTTACCACTTCCGTCCCTGACCAATGCGTCTACAATCGAATCGCCGTTAAAATCACCGAATTGAGCAGTCGCCGTTGCTATCCCGGTAGCAGAAACAACTGGTGAATCGAATGTACCGTCCCCGTTGCCGAACGAAACTATGAGTTCCCCGTTTCGACTGCCGTAAACATCCAAGTTGCCGTCGTTGTTGATGTCGGTAAGGTTAAAATTACCTCCATTGCCATCCGCACTGTTAATTGCAGAGGAAAATCCACCCGCTCCGTCCCCCAGAAAAACTGAAAGATAACTCCCTGCCTGTGCCACTACATCGTTGTAGCCGTCGTTATTGAGGTCAGCAATTGCAGTGAAAACATCTACGTTGCCAAGTCCGGGGTCGAGAGTTTGTTCAGCCTGGAATGTTCCGTCACTGTTTGCTAGTCGATAGAAAAGAGTCGCAGAATCCGCATCCCCTCCTATCAAGTCGTTTAGCCCGTCGCCATTAAGGTCTCCGACTGCAACCCCTTGTAGTTCAGTACCTAGCGTAACGTCGATGGAGGTATCGGCATAAGTTCCGTCACCGACGTCCTTAGCAAGTTCACCACCAAGTCCCAACAATAGGCTGCCCAGCTCACCGAAGCCGGCTTGAATAGTAAGCTCTGACAACGATGCATCCAGCAATTGAAGCCCGTTAAATTCCGTAGTCGATGTAATGCGGTTGTATTCTTGAATCAGCGCGTTTGCTTCTTCATCGAGCGCATGGCGTTGTGTAAGCGATAGAGTTCCGTTTGCAGCTTGTGTCGTAAGTTCACGAACTCGGATCAGAACTCCTGAAAGTTCACTTAGGCCGCCCTCTGCGATGTTGAGCAGCCCTAATCCGTCATTGATATTGCGAATGCCTTGCGAATAAACCCGCGCGTCGCTTTTAAGACTTTCAGCAATTGCTAAACCTGCAGCATCGTCACTTGCTCGGTTTATGCGAAGCCCAGACGAAAGTCTGTTAAAGGATTCTTCGAGCGCACGAGTGGTACCACCGAGAATTCGGCGCGAACGAATGGCAGCTAGATTTGTTCTAACGCTAAGCAACTCAGAACATCCTTGTTCCTTTTTCAGTCAAAATCCGTTTGAGCTTCAATACTTAAGTCGACCTAAGCGACTGTAATGTTTAGCACTGCTTAGGACGCAGCCTGGAGCTATTTCCCTACAATCATTAAGTTTTGTTAATTTTTAGATGGCCAAGCGCGAGCTACCACATTGTGGGGCCCTTCGAGTTGCTATCCTTACCGTCTGATTTCTCTCCGTTCGGGATGGAGATGGGGTCGCCTGGGTCAATCGCAAACGCACCATCGCCAGTATCAATTTCTATACTGACGGGGTTCTCACCGGGTCTAGCCTTTCCAGCAGTAGTCCAACTTCCGACTCCGTGCTTTGCTTGTTCTTGATTGGGTTCAGCAGAAGCGCCACCGCTCGAACTCCCCGCTCCAACATGTTCGCCGCTAGCAGAAGTGGTTGTAGTTTGCTCAGTGGCATCAGTAACTGTAGGAACCTGGGTTTCGCCGTGTCCGACCGACTCTTGGCCTGTAGTCGTTCGATCTGAACTCGTAGCTCTACTAACTTCAACGAGGGAATCTTCGCAATCACTTTGCCCAGAAAGCGCAGGGCTCAGGGCGCATGTAAACACTCCTTCAATCTCTTGCTTAGTGCTGTGCAGCGGACCGAGCAGTGCTAAAGCGATCATCCCTGTCAGCAAGGCATAATCAACATAAACTTTACCCGTCTGCGCCAAACCGCGCTGGGTAAGCCTGCAAATTTTCTTTGGTAAAATGCGACCGTTCACGTGCCTCTCCCCTACCTTTCCTATATTCCGGATAAGCAGGCGAAATGCTTCTATCGTGGGGATAAAGTACTGCAAGATAAAGACAAATCCCTTCAGATAAAACCTGATTCTTACTGTTTTAACCTTACTCATAAAAACCTCCTCTCCTCCTTCATCTACCTCTTAGGTTGAACTTCTTTTAGCGGCATTCCCACTGACCACTGGGTCGGCTGCTTTTCACAAATAAAACCGAATGCACTGACGCTCACGAAAGCACCGGCTTCTCTGTCAGGGCGATCGTTTATATCTTTGTCGTGCTTGGCGAGAAATGCTCGGGCGCGCCGATGAAAAGCTTTGCCTTCCTTCCAAAGCCATTTTCTAACCTTGGGCAGGTCGTGAACGAAGACGTTGTCGCACTCCGTTCGGATGTGCATGTTCGGACTAACTTCTGCTTTAACCCTGACGTTCTCCTCAACAGCATTGACTAATGACTGAATATCGCGAGAAAGGATGTCGAATGATTGCTCCTCGTCAGCACTGACGTTATGGTCAAATTTAGTTAGCTTAAGGCGGTCTCCAATTTGCTTAACTGCGCCAAGCTGTTCCAGCGCGAACAAAACTGAACCAGGCTTCACATCCTTGCTAACTCTTGCAACTAACTCGTTGAACTCGCTGTCCCTAGACCGATACGTTAACGTGCGCGGCTTTTTGTCCTTGCCGCAAAAATCTTGATCGTTCTCCCATTGACCGATGGTACGTGTAACGACATCTGCGACGGACCTGTCTGGCGGTTTGCTCTCTTTAACTATACGAGTGACGTCGGGTCGATGAACTCCAGTTATTAAACTGATCCGCGTTAGATTGATTCTACTTTCCTTTGCCGCCATCTCTTCGACTGCAACTTCGACAAACACTACCTTCAGCGAATCAATAAAGCTTTGCAGCGCGTCTCCGCCATGCAGCCAAAAGCGAACTAGCGGACGCAGCATCATTCGCAGCGCCCTGTGGCGAACTGAATTAAACTCTGCCGCTCCGTCCGTCATTAGCGTAAAAATTTACCTCTTAAAAACTAGGCCAAACGCTCAAATTGAATCGGATTTGCCGCTACTTTCCTATAATAACTAGTGTTTTATTACTATCTAACAACTGCTCGGCAAATTCGATTACCTAGTATCTATGATTTTACCAAATTTCCTAATGCTGTAGCAAAATTTATTTATAGTAGTTTCCAATGTTTATTACCGCACAATCTCGCATTAGAGTGAAAAATTTACTCTTTAAGCAACAGCCCCCTAATTTTATCCTATAACCATTGTGTTCGCGGAGAGGGACCCCCAAAACTTCCCGCAAAACATTGACCAACACTTAATCAAGGACAGAGAGTTCGAGGGATAAAAATGGCGGTAGCTGGTTCATCCGACAATCTGGAGCACACAACACACCCCCGATTGAGAAACCAACACCCCCTACGTAATGACACCCCCGCTCCGGGATTTATCTCGGCGCCGCCATTCGCCCATTTCCTTCTCAGATTCCCTTGGGCTCTCTGTCCCACCTTTTACTGAACAGGCTGGGAGCGAGGATGGGACGATGGGGAGCAGGAAACAGTTTTGGTTGGCAGTCTTAATCAGCTTGATATTGCCCGCAGCACGATGCGAAGCGGACTCGTACAGTGAAGTCGAAGCTGACATAAAAGACAATGCTCAATCAGTTATCGATTCCGTTCTGAGCAACACCGCGGTCGGTCAACAAATTTCAGCAAAGCACAACAGCAATGGCTCCTTGTTCAACGATCCAAAATACAAACGCCACCCATGGATCAAGGGAAACAGTGAATGGGAGAAGGTTTGGAAAGAGGACGACGACGAGATTATCAAGAAAGGTTTCGGCGAATATCGCAACGAATGCTTCGACATGCAGATACTGGGCTGCTGCTGTTACCCCACTTGCGATAAATGTCCTTGGGCATACGTTGGATACTGGTGGCCAGAAGTCGTCGTTACCGTGAACAACTTCTGCATTAGCGCGCTGATGGGACCCGTCGGCAGCATGGTGACCGATCCAAACGGCATGCCGGTCAAAACCCCCTCTGCATATAAGAAGATAGGTTTAGATAACGGCACGTACATGGATTTCTACGGCGGTTGCTTTCCTGACGAATCAACGTGGCGAGCAGCGCTGGATACAATTCTCGGACCAAAAGTTGCGCAGAAGATTGTCGACGGAATGCCTGGCGCAGGAGTCAAGGGAGGTAAACCAAAGAAGCTTCCAGCTGGACTTAGAAAAGCTCCACACCGGGGCAACAGCGCCGTTACCAGCGTCGGTAGCTCTAGTGGCTTGGGCATTGAGAGCACGAACCTTGAAGCCCACTTGTACCGAACATGGACCGACGTAGAAGCTTATCACGATGTGTTTAATCCGGTTCAAGGTTGGGCGGAGTGCTTTACTCCGAAGTGCACCCGGCCGTGGCTCGGCACTAACATCTGGCCCAGAATGATGACTGAAAACGCTGACCGGAAGATGACACAACGCTGGCGCTTTCCCGAAATGTCCAAAGAACGCGTCAACGACGGCTCCAGCTGCAACAAGCTCTACAAAAAGGAATGGGCCAACGTTCCGGAAACTGCAGTTTTCAAGCAGAGCGATGTTTTGGGTAATCTTTCAAAACTTAAGAAAAACACTTGCGCAAGCTACCGTGCGTCGGACGAAGGAGCAGAAATTCTGCATTGGAAAAATCCAATCGACCAAGCAGTTCCAGGCAACAAGCTGGGGATCAAGGAGAACTCTTCAACACCGCTTAGACGGAATTGTATGCAGCCGGAAGTCGGACAGGTCTACCCGCTGGTTGGGGAACATCAGTCGGACCTCGAATCCGCAGGGACGATTTCTACCGCACTGCGCTCTAACGAATGGGCCAGCTGGTGCAAGTGGGATGATGAGGTTCGCACAAACGTGTTCAATTACGAGGGTGCACTGTTCAGCGAGATGCACCCGTCCACACCTGGCAAGAATACCAAGTCAACAAACGTAAACCGCAGCAGCGGTTACTTCTGGGGACCGCGATCATCGACATACGTTTCTTGGCCAACACCACCAGACAAAATTCAGCGAATCTATCCGGTTAAAGAAAAGAGCGACACCTGCTTTACTGTTGACGAAGCAGATCGCCGACTCAGGCCGGAACTTTTCCCTCCAGGACTCTACGACGGAACCGACAATGGCGAGACGCGCTATGTGATCTGGAACTACCGCACATGTTGTGTTTGTCCCGGCTGCGACGAAGATTACGAACTGTCATGCGTCCCTGTTACTGAGTAGGAGTTAAACATGAAGCTAACTGTTTTAGATAAACTAATCATCTTCGTTTTAGCGGCGTATCCATTTAATTCTCTCGCACAGGAAGTCAACAACGATGTCTTCGACCGTGCCCGTTCGGTGGTAGATGTTGTCAAAACGACGCGTCCTGAATCGGAACAAGCTTTAACACGTAAACATTCTATGGAGCGTGAAGAGCATGTCGATCGCAACTCATTTGGTTTCGGTCATGTGGAAGCTAAAGAGAACAGCAGATCGGCGCCAAAGGAAATCATTCAGCGGCCTGCTCGCTACTCCTTGGCACTAAAACCGGTTCGAAGCAAAACTCTCCCAAAGCTCGGAGCCTGCAGAAAGAGCGTCAAGCGCATCGAGCGCAGTAGCACCGTACCAAAAGTATTTCACGACGCTGACTATATCTTTTATTCAACTGATAGCTCCGAGCAAAAATCCTTAGCACAGAGTCACGAAACTGAGGCAGTGAAATATACCGCACTAGACACGCTTCACAGTTCGAACGAACTCGATTTGAGAATTGAACTTGCCCGGGACGTTCACTTGCGGTGCCTGCCCACACGCGTAACCATCAATGCGAGCGAGCAAGGTGCATTCGTGCGCTACGCAGAAGGCGACATCGCCTGGGAAGAGACGAAAGAACGATTCATTTCAAATAAACGCGCAAGGTAATAGCCATGGGTTGCAAACTAGGGTTCTACATAACGGGCTTGGTTATCATCATGATGGTAGCCCGGCTTGTATAAGAATTGGTTAATACAATTTAGGTGAAAAAATGAAGTTACAGAATTTTCAGCTTTCTATCGGCCACGCAATTGTGATTATCGCAGCTGTCATAATTGGGGCAGTGAGCATCGCGGCTCCAGACTCGTGTAATGCGCAAGGATTCGGAGATGCACCTACCCCAAAACCCTATTGGGTCGTCGATGCATACATTTTCGAAACACCGACAAACCCAGTCCCCCCGAGCAACCCATATTTAGATTTCTATTGGGACGACATTTGCTTCACGATTGAAATTAGCTACCACAAGGCTCTTCGCTTTCTGCCTGACATTAATATTGAGATCGGCGATGATGTAGTGCTAGATCCGTTTCCAGGTCACACTTCAGGTTCAATTGACGACAGCGACGGGAATTACATTGGCGGCTACTCAATCAATCATGGTTCTTCCGCTTCTACTTTAACATGCGTGTCAGAAGGAATGGTGGGCAGCGTCACTATTCATAACAACGGAACCGCCAGCTCAAACGGAATGAGCAGCCAAATCAACGGAGCAGGCACCGCTGAGAACCCCTTCCAATTTGACTTTGTTAACAATTTGTCAGAGGGCGAGTCGCTTACCGTATCAGTGGCTTATTACCCTTGCTAGCCACCGCACATACAATCGAAGCAATTTGTTCGCAAACGATGGTCAGGTAACCATGCGTCTCCGAACGGGGACGAACCACTTGGGGAAGCATCAGTCGGACGCCGCGGGGCGAACTTCTACGTAGCCGGCGTCTTCGACGCAGACTCCGAGCTCCGCCCCATGTGCCGAGAGGTAGCGCAGTGCAGCCACCATCTTCGGATGCTTGCCCTTGCCGAAGCGAACGCGCTCGACAGACAGGCCGCGCGAGTGCTCGATGAACGCCCTGGCCAGCTGCCCAGACATTCTCTGTCCGCGGCAGCGAGGTACGAGGAACATCGAGAACATGTTGTGGCAGCCTTCGACCAGTTGGAAGAAGACATGGCCGACGATCTCTCCCGCTTCGAGGAACAGGAGACCGCTGTACGCGTCAGCACGAAGCCGCGCATACAGATCCGCATCGGGAAGTTCGAGCAGCGGCCGAACGTAGGCCTCGAACTCACTTCCTTCATCGGGGTGACGCATGCAGTAGACCACGTAGCTGCAAACCGGATCGTTCGGATTGAATCCGCCGATCGCAGCCTCGTGATCACTGAGCACGAGCACATTCAACACACAATTGCCATCCGACATGGGTAGGTCCTCCTTAACCGTCTGGGTGGCGGGGAAACAGCATGCACATACACTTGCGCATTGCTTGTCTTGACGAGACTCTCAACCTTCTCTGACCATCGAATGCCTGGAGCTATCCCGCCGAAAGCGCAAAAGTTCCGGGCAGTCGAATCAAGCTTCTACTCTGAATAGTGGTTTGGATTTGAAACGCGGGCGAAGCTAACAAAGCACATTAAACTTGTCAATTATTGCCGCGCTAACCGAAATTTGCTCGCAAATGACCCCGACACCACTTAGTATGGCGCCATGAACTTTCCCGAATCAGTGCTACTGCGGGAAGACGGACCTCGTGAAGGATTTCAAATGAACGAGGAAGTCATCCCCACAAAGAAAAAGCTCGAACTGATTGATGCCTTAAGCAAGACCGGCATCAGAAGCATCGAAGTAACTTCGTTTGTTCGACCCGACAGAGTGCCGCAGCACGCTGACGCAGATGATGTCTGCAAAGGACTTACTGAAGTTCCCGGACTTCGCTACCGCGCGCTATATCTAAACGAAAAAGGCCTGGACCGCGCATTAAGTCACCCCACCATCAAACCAGAAGGCTACATTCTAATTGCTGCGAGCGAACCGTTTCTAAAAAAGAACAACAATCAGACACTGGAAGAAGCAATTGAGGGAATTGGCAGCTGGCTCGACGCTTTCCTTGCACATGGCATCAAACTTGAGCGGGTGATGATGTCGACGGCGTTTGGCGACGCTGACACGGGCCCTTTACCAGCAAAATCAACTCTCGCGGTATGCGAGCGTGTGATAGATCGCTTAGCCGACAAAGGCGCGGAACTACCTGAGATGACGCTGGCGGACACCACTGGTTATGCCAATCCAGAATCAGTAGAGAATCTAGTAAAGGCATTTCAAGATCGCTGGCCAAAGATTCAGGTAGGTCTTCATCTGCACGACACTAGGGGCACTGGCATGGCGAACGTTTATGCGGGACTGCAATGCGGAGTTTCCCGCTTCGATGCCTCAGTCGGCGGACTCGGCGGCTGCCCTTTCACAAAAAGCACTGCCGGCAATGTCCCAACGGAAGACGTTGCGTTCCTGTGTGAACAGCTCGGAATAAGCACAGGAGTCGATCTTAAGGCTTACATAGCAGCTGCAAAACTTGCCGAAACTATTGTAGGAAGAAAGCTGCCGGGCAAGTTAAAGGACGCCGGTCTGCTGCAGGGAAACCCTCAATAAAAATAGTAGATCCACTGCAGACCAGCAGAATTGACAGGACGACCCAACTCTTCAAGTCGCCCGAGCTCAACCCGAAGCGCATGACTCTTGGAAATACTAACTGTCTGCACAAGCTTAACGGAAAAAGTAAGTTGGTCCGTTCCAAGCACTAAGTAGTTGCTCTCGCCAACCAGACCCAGCCTCCATTTTTCAGGCAGTATGTCGGCTAGGAGCGCTGCGCTGGCACCAAGTCCAAGCTCGAAATTATTTTCAAATCGTCCGCCGTACAAGAGTTGAGAATCAAGCAGTACCGCAAGTTGCATATTTGCAGGCAGTTCATAACTGACTCCCAAACCGCCTCCCCCATCAATGATCAAACTCTTATCCTCAGAATCAAAATAGTAGCGGCGAATGCCGCCGCCGATTTTCCAGGACCAAGGTTCGACCAATTGCGAACGTGCGCTATACGACTCCAGCTCGATAACATTGACTGATTCGAGGCGCAGTTCATCCTTCGCTGTTTCGTAGCGAAATTCGGTTTCGGCGAATGTCAGGCTCGAAGCCGGCAGATATCCACCCGGCATGTCGTAAAGATCGTGGTAAGCTGGGCGCCAAACAAAACCTAAATAGTTCGTCGAGTTTTCATTTCCATACTCCAATGCTACCCGCGAACTGTAGTGGCCCTGGTCAGGGCGCACCTTGGGCTCGGTATAAACTATCGCCCTGGGCAGGTTGATGTCGCTTCGTGCCTTTTGCAACTCTAGAATCGTTTCTGCAGACTTATCCCGCCAAGCTGCAAAGTCGACCGCTGTTTCAAGAACGCGAGCCTGCTCTGCTTGTGACATTGTGGAGAACGGCTCGACATTTTTCACCGACGGATTTTCGACAATCTGTCTTACAGTTTCTACTTCTACTTCATTCAACTGCTCTTCCGCTTGTCGCAGACGAGTCGCTTCCGAAGGGCGAAAGGTTACGCTCTTAAGCAGTTCTGGTGATTCTGTTACCACCCGAACAGTGTCAGTCGGTATGGCAAAAAGAAAAAAGTTAGCGCGAAGCTCAAGCTCAGGCCGTGCAGCATCCAGCGCGCCAAGCAGATGGTAAGAGCAGTTCTCATCAAAGAAGTAGTAATCGAAATGAGACTTCTCTAGTTCCCACAAGTGCAGCACCAACTGACGAATCTCATCAGCACTAAAATTTAAATGATATTCCCAAAGATTACGTCGATCGAGATCGTTATACTGCCGCACCCGCACATGATACGGAGCATGAAAAAACACTCCCTTGTAGAGCCCCGTTAGTCCTTTGAAGGCAAAAAAGAATCCTTTCTGATCATCTGTCTTTGCCGCAAAGCTAATCACAGGCGCCAGCAAGTCGCTTCCGCGTGCTTCCGATGTACTATCAAAACGCATAAACGAATGACCAAACATCGACGCCGGATTTGTCGGATACGATTCTGCAAAAATAAGAGTAAGCTGCGCTTCTTTAAAACTTTTGAGTTTTGAGTTCAGCGCGGGGCACAAATCTTCTGGTGCTGGGCTGTCAATTGCTAAAGCTTTACGCAGCCAATCATACCTAGCCGGGAAGCGGCATATTAATGCGGAGTCCGTGGGTGATCTTTTCTCAATTAACTCAAGGATGGACGCACGCAGTTCACTTTCGGGACTGTCATGTCCATTGGGGGAAAGAAAGAATTCAGGACTATCGATCTCGCTTCTAACCGCACCGAAGAATGTGCGGCGATAATGAACAAGCGCTGTCCATTTAGGATTACTAGCAAGCTCGCTTAAGTTGTTAGAATTTAAGTCAGCACCGGCGACGGGCCCGACTGAACTGGCAAGGATTGAGATTAAAAGGGCGAATCGTGCTGCGTAACTCAATTGTGCACCAACGACTCGCCCTTGTTTAGGCGCTAGAACTTGCGAAGTTTTGGTGTATCGCTAATTGCGTCGTCAAGATTAGCAACTAGACTTGCAGCGCTTTGATCACTGCTGCCAAAAATCTTGTCGAAATTTTCGCGAACCATTGTGCCATATTCTGGCAAACGGCTCTTTTTCACGCCGAGCAGCAGACCGACCGAGTCAATGTACTCGCCCTGCCCTGCCATCGCATCGGTTCTAAGCTTGGCCATATTGGCTTCTGCAAAATCGATTGCCGCTGTCTTATCTACTTCTTCATCTGGGGTATCAACATCGTGCGACTTCGAATCACGATCTGGACTAGTGCTCGAAGTAAAGCCGGTCGATGCCTCTGTTGTGTTAACGAATGTTTCAGTGGTGCTTTCAGTAGTAGCGCATGCTGCAAACGAAAACATAAAAACAGCAGCTAACATCGGTTTGTTGAAATTCATACTCACCTCGAAAATTTTGCAAACCCGCAAAGTCTACAAAGCTTGTTAAGTAGCCGCAAGCGGACTGCTGTGTTTTCAGACTCTTTATCTGTAATAATTGAAGGGCTTAGATAGGATCGCCGGGGGGACAACTGGAGAAGAACAGATTGCTCTGTAGAAACCCTTGCGGATCTCCGGTTGGATCAACCTCTCCTCCGACTGATCTGACGATCGACGAACTTGCCGATTAAAGCAGTGTGTCGTCATCATCTTGAAAGCTCAGTCCAAAGCTCGCCTCTCGGTCCAGCACATCCCAATGGTATCCGTAGTGTGAGGCAGCAGCGGAGCTGGCCCTACGGTACTCACGGCGACGACGCCTTCTAGCTTCGAGTTCACGCTGCTTCATCTCGCTCTCGGTACGAATTGCCCGAGCCAAACGCGCCCCCGGAGACAATCCGAGAAGCGCAAGCAGGCCCGAGATGAGCGAATCGATGAATCCTTCGGGCTTGCGTGCTGCGGCAACTTCGGTTTGAAGCCGTGCAACAACGCCAGCCTGAGTTTCGAGCGCGCCGAGAATCCCGACATGCTCAGTCCTGGCAGCGGCGAAAACTCCCACCAGCCGGTTGGTCTCGGTCAGGCGAGCTTCCTCTGCCCGCTTGGCACTGAGCTCATCCTGGCGGCGCTGAATTTCGGCGCGCTCAGCTGGACTCACTTCACTTGGGCGATGGTCGGGGTACTTGTCCCAGCCACCGCCTCCAATTGGACTTATTCCATTCATCGGAGGTTCCTTTCCTAAGAACTGTGTTTCAGGCGTCACTGCCCACGGAGCACTCACTCGAGTATTCCGCAGACAGCAAGCACCGAAGTCAGGAAAGGGCTTAAGGTTTAAACCTCTGAATTAAATCAACCTTTCAGGAATCTGTTCTCCTTCACTTCTCCCCACTAGCTGTTTAAAGAGCACTTTATGGGCGAGATGTTAGACGCCAATGCGAAAGTACGCGGTGACTAATAGCACAAAAATTAAGTGATTAAGCTTCGGCGGCTCGAAATTATTTGGCCGTCCCGAAGATGCCGCGCATTATTTTGCGACCGAGCGTTCCACCAACGTTGCGCAGGACGGACTTAAAGAATGCTTCTGCGTAGCTCTGGCGTTGATGGCCTTTAGCTTTTCGCTCCTCAGGTTCCTGGGCCTCCTGGGGTGAAACACCTTGTTCTCTCCGCTGCTTAAGCATTTCGTAGGCCGAGTGCCTATCTACGACATCTTCATATACTCCTCGAAGCGGCGACTTAACCAACACATCGGCTCGTTCCGTCTGACTTGCAGGGCCCATGCGTGAGCTTGGCGGGCTAATCAACGTCCGCACTACCACTCCCGGCGCTCCCTTGTGGTCCAGGGTAGATACAAGGGCTTCGCCAATCTCAAGTTGGGTAATTGCTTCCTCAACGTCGATTGTCCCGTCAGAGCGAAAGTTCTCTGCGGCAGCTCGCACCACCTTGCGATCTTTCGGAGTAAAGGCTCGAAGAGCATGCTGCACTCTGTTACCCAGTTGAGACAAAACTCGCTCCGGTACATCGGCAGGATTCTGAGTCACAAAGAATACTCCTACCCCTTTTGACCGGATCAGCCTCGCAACTGTTTCAATCTTTTCCAAGAGCGCCTTTGGTGCATCGCGAAAAAGCAGGTGCGCCTCATCGAAAAAGAAAACTAATTTAGGCTTTTCTAAATCGCCGACTTCAGGAAGCTCTTCAAAAAGCTCCGAAAGCAGCCAAAGAAGAAATGTTGAATAAATTTGTGGGTTAGACATAAGAGATGTTGCATCAAGAATGCTAACCACGCCTCGGCCGGAAAAATCGTGCTGCATGATGTGATCAAGCCTTAGCGCCGGCTCCCCGAAGAAATCGGTGCCACCTGCTTCTTCCAAAACAAGCAGCCGTCGTTGAATGGCTCCGATGCTCGCAGTCGAGACGTTTCCATAAAGCTGTTGAACCTCTGCACGGTGCTCAGCTAGGTGAGCCAGCATGCTGCGAAGGTCCTTCAAATCCAGCAGCAACAAGCCTTCCTCGTCCGCCATACGAAATGCGATTTGAAGCACACCTTCTTGAGTTTCGTTAAGATCAAGTAGTCTTGCGAGAAGCAGCGGGCCCATCTCCGAAATCGTAGTTCGAATGGGATGGCCTTTTTTGCCGTGCAAATCCCAAAATAGAACCGGCGTCCCCTCATGACCGAATCCTTCTAGACCCAGCTTCTGCACTCGCGCGTTCAATTTGTCCGAGGGAGTACCGGCAACAGCTAAACCGGAGAGATCACCTTTTACGTCTGCGGTAAAAACAGGAACGCCGCTTCGGGAAAAAGCCTCGGCAAGGACTTGAAGCGTAACTGTTTTGCCCGTGCCTGTTGCGCCTGCAATTAAGCCGTGGCGATTTGCAAGGGCAAGCTTCAGCTCAACGGATTGTTCTCCGGCCTTACCGAAAAATATTGAACCAGGTGTTTCCATTGCGCTGCTGTGCTCCTAGGGCTTAACCTTGGCTAGGGACTGTTCCATTTGGGCGACCATCTTGTTCAAGTTCTGCTCGAGCTGCTTGACGTCATCTTCGTTGGAAACTTCCAGCTTGCCCAGTAAGTTCTGCTGTGTGTTTTCAAGATTAGCCTGGAGTTCGCGAACTTCCTGACTAACCCGTTTCTTTGCGTCTTCACTTAACTGACGCGCAGAATCACGCAAACGGTTGAGACGCTCATCGAAGCGAACAAATTGAGCGTCGATCTTCTGGTGGTATTCGCGCTCCTTCGAAGCAACATATGCCTCGATTGTAATAATTGCTTCTTTAGTTTTTCGTTGAACATCTTTCAGAGTAATTTGGTCCTCAGACTGTTCCTCGCTCGGTTTCATCTCGGCGTCAGGTTTTTGCGGCGGTTGAGTCACAGCAGCTTCCGAAATTATGGCATCTTTGGGTTCGGACTGCGGTTCGACAGCATTTACAACTTGCTCAACTTTGGGCTCCGTCTGCTGGGTGGATTGAGGGGTTGGCGGTTTCTTCACTGGTGTTTCAATTTTCGCCACAATCTTCTTCGTACCTTCGCCAGACTTAGGTTTATTGCAGGCACAGGCTGCCGCAAGCAAAAATAGAACTAAAATTAAACAATGCCGTCTCATAAGATCCTCCTTGCGTGGCCTGTCATGCTACGCAAATTAAGGCCGGGATTCAATAAATCAGGTGTTTCAACCTTCGCGGATATCCCGGATAGCAAGTTATTGCAGGAAAAGCTAGAATTGGATTGCCGATGAATCTTAGCCGATTAAGCCGCGTACTACTCGTCCTGTTTTCAGCCGCCGGGATCACCGGGGCCGGCATTTATATCTACGACCTCTTTCACCCGCGTACGTTTTACAAGACCGGCCATAAGCCGCTGGATGTCGTGGTAGGCGATATTAATGCAGACGGATATCCAGACATTTTGGCAGCCAATCGCAACGATGCGACAGTCTCGGTATTTTTGGGGAGCTGGTCTGGCGAACTAACCGAGATTGACCCCATCGACACCGAAAGCTGCCCAGCATCAATCGACCTAGGAGATTTTGACAACGACGGCACAGTAGATCTCGTTATCGGCAACTGCAACAAAGGTGGAATTGTCATCTTCTCAGGGATGGGGGACGGAAAATTCAGCCCTGCAGCTTTTATCCATGTCGGCGGCGCTCCGTACAATGTCACTGCCGTAGATATCGACGGTGATGGATTACTCGATGTAGCGGCATCGGACTATCCTGGGGCCAGAATGATTGTGCTTTTTAATAACGGCGGAGGAAGTTTTGCTGAACCGATTTCACTTCCTACCGGCCGAAAAACCATCGCCATTCGAGCTGCGGATCTCAATCTTGACGGTCTTCCGGACTTAATTTCGAGCGACCACAAAGACGACGGAAGCTCGGTGTATATTAACCAGGGCGATCGCGAATTTTCTGAAAGACTAGTCGTGCCGACTGGAGATTTGCCTTACTCTATCGCGCTGGCCGACATTGACCAGGACGGTATTTTAGATCTTATGGTCGCGCATTCGACTGAACCCGGAGGTATATCGCTTCACTTGGGACTAGGCGACGGCACGTTTGAACGCCACAGCGATTTCCCCGCAGCAGATCCTCTGATTTACATCGAAGCAGCGGACATCAATCGAGACGGCTTCGTCGATATGATTACCACTCATCACGATCAAAAGTATGCCTCGGTTTATTTCGGCAGGGGCGCCGGCCGTTTTGACGAACAACCGATTCACATACCCTCAGAGAACAAAGCTTATTCAGCCGCCGTAGCGGATGTTAACAACGACGGATGGCCAGACCTGGCAACCGTTGACTATGAACAAGACTCTCTCGCCATTTCCCACGGACGGGGCAGCTATTAGATTTCAGTTTTGGGTTCTGTCCTAGTCAACACCCCTGTGGTTTACTGAGGGTGCCATGGCGCAACAAAACGCTAACATTCAGAGTCAACCGGGCCTCAGTCGCCGAGAGAAGATCGCCTATGGCCTCGGTGACATAAGCAATGGCCTGGCTGTCTCGTCGGTAGGCTTTTGGCTGCTGATATACCTTACTGATGTAGCAGGCCTCAGCGCGTTCCTCGCGGGTGTCGCAATCATGATCGGCAGAGCGTGGGACGCTGTAACAGACCCTGTTATGGGATGGATCACCGATCACACACGTTCGCGCTGGGGCAAGCGGCTGCCATATCTTCTGTTCGGCGCGATTCCCTATGCCCTTGCGTATTTTTCGCTGTGGGTCGTTCCAGAATTTGCAAGCCAGAACGCTATCTTCGTTTATGTCACCCTCTCGCTGATCGTCTTTAACACTTGCCTGACTGTTGTCTTCGTTCCTTACACCTCGTTGACGGCAGCTATTACCAGCGATTACGACGAAAGGACTTCGCTTACCGGCTTTCGAATGTTCTGTAGTCAAAGCGCGTTCCTGATTGGGGCTGCAGTGCCGAGCTTTCTTGTGCTTTGGGTTGTAAGCGGTGGAGGAGCGGATTTTTTTGAAAAAATCGGACTGCAAAGTTTCTTCGGCTCCTGGGGCGGCACAGCGCGACAAGGCTACTTTATTATGGCCCTGCTATTTGCCGTAATTATGGTCTGCTCTATTTGGTCTACGTTTTTTGGATGCAAGGAAAACAACACTGACGACGATCGAATAGAAAGTAAATCTAAAACACCCCTGCATTACGCTCGGGCAATCGTAACTGAGCTCAAGCAAAATCCGCCATTCAGGTATGCAGTGCTGATTCTATTACTGACAAACTGTGCTGCTACATTCATTGCGGTAAACCTTCCATATTACCTTCAGTATTCTGTCTCCGTTCGCGACCATCAGACTAAGCTGATTACAATATTATTTTTGATGGCAATAATTATGGTCCCGGTCTGGGTTAAGATCGCCCGCAAATTCGGCAAAGCCGAAAGCTACCGAATCGCTATGCTGATTTATGCGCTCGTCCTTTGCACTTTGCCTTTCATTCGCCCTGACACCGCCGAGTATCTGTATGTCATCGCTGTGTTCGCCGGGATCATGCACTCTGCTGCTCTGATGATCCCATGGGCAATCGTTCCTGACGTTGTAGAATTTGACGAGCTTCAGACTGGCGAGCGACGAGAAGGTTTATTTTATGGCGGCACGACTTTTAGCTACAAACTTGCGACGGCAATCGCGGTGTTCGCCTCGGGAACGGTGCTTTCGATTATCGGGTACGTACCAAATCAACCTCAGTCAGCCGAAGTGGTAGCAGGGTTAAACAATCTCGTAGGCCCCCTTCCCGCAATCCTTTTGCTCTGCGGTGCAATACTCTCGACGAAGTATCCGCTCACTTCGGCAAAGCACAAAGAAATCCTAGCTCAGCTGGAAGCTAAGCGATCTACTTCTCGTGAGTAGCTCGTACTACAGTGTGAATTCCGCCGCGAACGAAGAAATCTCCTTCCACGTTCATCTTGCGGGGATTGATAGCTGCAACCAAGTCGTCAAGGATTTGATTTGTTACAGCTTCGTGAAAGGCTCCCTCATCCCTAAACGACCAGAGGTAGAGCTTTAAAGATTTCAGCTCCACGCAGAGGTCATCCGGGACGTAGGAAATTCTAATAGTCGCGAAGTCCGGCTGATTAGTCATCGGACAAACGCAAGTAAATTCCGGACACGTGAAGTTGATCTCGTACTCGCGGCCCGGTCTCGGGTTTGGAAAAGACTGCAATTGTTTGGACGGGGAAGTGCTCATTTAGCTTCCGCTAATGCCCTTGAAGAAAGATTTTAGAAATCCACTGTCTTTCTCGTGACCAGCAGCCATAGCATCAACGAGCTGTTCGAGTTCGCCCGCATCGAGCCAAATTCCACCTGAGGTTTTACAGCGATCAATTACCACGCCGTGCAGCACGACCTGCTCCATCTCTTCACCCGTAATCGGGCTGAGTCTCGGCTTTTCTTCCTGCTGCTTTTGACCGAGTCGCTCGAGAGCCTCGCGGTTCTTGCGATCAAAGTAGCTTTCTTCTTTGGCCTTACGCATGTCATTCCATGTGTCGGTCATTTTTTCGATCTCCGTACGTAAAAAGGGGACGGTTGCTTTTTTCTTCCGTCGTGCTGGGTTCGAAATATTAGAACATTAGACGAAAAGGAAAAAGGAACCGTCCCCTTTTTTCACAAAAAAAAACCCCATCCCACTGAGCTTAGAGGCACGGGGTTGGGGAAACACTGAAGCCATTAACCGACCACATCATCACCACATCATCAGCATCACCGAGATCCAGTGTTCATCCTCTAATCAGCAGCGACAGAACATTTGCTTCTGATTTAATGATAAATTGTCGACCTGCCGCAAACGGCTGAAATGACAGCTATTTTATTGCTCCGTGGCGCCGGCCTACCTTCGTGAAGGCATCCACGGCCTGCTGCAAGTGCTCGCGATTATGAGCAGCAGACATTTGCACTCGAATCCGCGCAGCGCCCTTTGGCACCACAGGATAAGAAAATCCAATCACGTATATGCCCTCATCCAGCAAATCTCGCGCAATTGCACCGGCCAGATGCGCCTCACCCAGCATCACCGGAACAATCGGGTGCGTGCCTTCTACAATATTAAATCCTGCAGCAGAGATTTCCTTACGGAAGAATGCTGTGTTCTCGCGCAGCTGGCTACGAAGTTCATCCGACTCAGAGAGCATGTTGATCGCTTCAATCGACGCTGCGGCAATTGTAGGCGCCAGAGTATTGCTGAACAAATATGGGCGAGAGCGTTGACGAAGCAATCCAATTATTTCTTTTCTTCCGCTGGTAAACCCACCACTGGCTCCGCCAAGCGCCTTCCCGAATGTAGAAGTTATTATGTCTACTCGGCCTTGGACTCCGCAATATTCTGGCGTCCCACGACCTGTGTCACCTACGAATCCAGTCGAATGACACTCGTCGATCATCAACAATGCCTGATATTTGTCGGCTAAGTCGCAAATCTGATCGAGCTTGGCAATATCTCCGTCCATCGAGAAAACGCCGTCAGTTACGATCAGCCTTATCCTTGAGCTGGCAGCCTCCTTTAAGCACCGCTCTAGATCAGCCATATCTGCGTGCTCGTAGCGGAATCGTTTCGCCTTCGATAGGCGCACTCCGTCAATGATCGACGCGTGGTTCAAGGAATCACTGATAATTGCGTCCTCTTCGCCCACCAGTGTTTCGAATACGCCGCCGTTTGCGTCGAAACATGCTGCGTAAAGGATAGTATCTTCCGTGCCAAGAAAGCTGCTGACCTTGGCTTCAAGATCTTTGTGAATTGACTGAGTCCCGCAGATAAATCGGACTGAAGATAATCCAAAGCCCCAACGGTCCAAGCCGGCTTTCGCTGCAGCAATTAATCGAGGGTGATTTGCTAATCCGAGGTAATTATTTGCGCAAAAGTTAATTACCTTCTTGCCGCCAACTTCAATCACGGCCTCTTGAGGACTGGTAATAACTCGCTCTTCCTTGAAGAAGCCGCCTTCCTTAATCTCTTCGACGGTAGAAGCAAAGATTTCTAAAGCTTGCTGCTGCATTGAAACACCTCCATTTCGGACACTCGTGTCAGCTTATGTTCTTTTAAGCAGCTAAACAACGCTGCGCTCTCTTGAATTTTGCGAAAGAATCATTAACTGTAGAGTGTCTAAAAACCGAGGAAACTGCGTGAAAAAGACCTGTGTGCTGGTAACCGGAGCGGCCGGTGAAATTGGGCATAACCTTATCGAACGGCTCAAGCAGCCCATACTCGCGCTCGATATCGTCAAGCCGGACCAAACGCTTCCCTCACACGTCGACTTTCGACAAGGCAGCGTTACAGATAAAGAATTCATTAAATCGCTGGGTGATGAGTTCTCCTTTTCTGCGATTATTCATCTCGCGGGAGTTCTCTCGAGCGGCTCTGAAGAAGATCCGTTTCACGCGCATGATCTGAATGTTAACGGCAGTCTGAACATGTTGCACCTGGCCCATTCTCAGGCTCAGACGGAAAACAGATCACCTGTTTTTGTGTTCGCCAGCACAATTGCCGTCTATAGTATCAATCCGCCGTTCGATAAGTTTTCGGCCGGAAAGATTAACGAGGAACAGTTTCTCAATCCTGTATCGATGTACGGGATGAACAAACTCTATGTCGAACGTCTCGGTCAGTATTTCAGCACGACGATTCGCACGAATACAGGATCAAGGGTCGATTTCAGAGCGCTTAGGTTCCCGGGAATTCTAAGTGCTGAAACAGTTCCCACCACTGGGACCAGCGATTACGGCCCACTAATGCTGCACGCAGCTGCAAAAGGCGAAGCCTACTCTTGCTTCGTCCCAGAAGATGCCACTTTAAATTTCATGGTGATGCCGGACGCAGTAGAAGCACTGGTCGGCATATCTGGCGCCGACGCCGCTGCGCTGACTCGCAGGGTCTACAACGTAACCTCGTTCAGCGTTACTGCAGCTGAGATTAAATCACAGGTACTGAAAGCTTTTCCCCAGGCTGAAATCAGTTTCGACCCGGTAAGCTGGCGAACCAACCTGATTAGTTCCTGGCCGATGGACACCGACGACAGCGCTGCCCGATCCGATTGGGGTTGGATACCGCGCTTCAACCGCGAGCAGTCTTTTCAGGATTATCTCGTGCCGGGCGTCAGAAGAAAATACGGCCTAGGCCTAGATCACTGAAATTTTTCAATCATTGCAGCAGCTTGATTAAGCTGGACAATATTAGCTCGTTTAATTTAACCTAGGGGCGATTTTTGACCTGTATTGTATTATTAGTATCCCCCTAGGGACTCACCTCTCGTTTTTATTAGAGCTGTAAACCACCAATGACCGCTGCTGCGCTGTACGGAAATTTCTTTTACTCGATTTACGACTACCGAGAGTATCTCAAAGAGTCTGTCTTTCGAGACCTGCGCAAGAAGTACAAACGCTCTTCGCTTGGCTATCTCTGGAGCATGTTAAATCCGCTGCTGATGATGATCATCCTGACAGTGGTTTTTTCTTCGCTAATGAAAGGTCGGGTTGAGAACTACTCGGTCTTTTTATTTAGCGCCCTGCTCCCGTGGACTTACTTTAACGGCACGGTAAAATCCTGCATTGGCACAATTCGCCAAAACGCGAAGATTCTCGATCAGCTGCCAATCCCAAAGTACATCTTCTCCGTCTCTTCCTCGTTTTATAATTTTGTCGATTTGTTCCTGGCTTTCGTGCCTTTGCTGCTTGTGATGTTGTTTACGGGCCACCCGATACACTCGACGATAATTATCTTTCCGTTAATGCTGATTCCGCTATTTTTCTTCAGCATGGGTCTCGGATTGCTGCTAGCTGTCTCAAACGTGTTTTTTGAGGACACCGCGCATCTAACAGATGTTCTCCTGCGAGCGATGTATTTCCTTTGTCCGATTCTTTACAATCGGGACATGCTCCCCCCTTGGCTGGTTAAATACGTCGTACTTAATCCTATGTTTGGGATTATTGAAGGGATCAGACAGCTGCTTTATTTCGGCACTTTGCCCAATTTAGAAACTTTCTTGTTTAACCTGGCCGGGTCGGTGCTAGTCCTTGGGCTGGGTCTTTATGCGTTTAACAAAGCTGACGATAAGTTCGTCTACTTCATTTAGGGTGCGCAGTTGTGAGTGCTTCTCCGGCTAACCTAGTTGAGAACCAGAATACGCAGGCAGTTGGCTTCGATCAGGCTGCCGAGCCGGGAGTCGCAAATGCTGTCGAAATCTCGAACGTAACGGTTGCTTACCGTTCATATAAAGAACGCCCAACTACTCTTAAAGAAACAGTGATTGGTGCGATCAAACACCGCAAATTTCGCTACTATGAAACCTTTAACGCCCTTTCAAATGTGACATTCAATATCCCCAAGGGTCAGGTCTTCGGAATCATCGGCAGCAACGGAGCAGGCAAGAGCACACTGCTTAAAGTTATTGCCGGAGTCCTTCCGCCCACCCGCGGAACTGTAAAAGTAAATGGATCTGTCGATTCGCTAATTCAGCTGGGTGCGGGTTTTGATGCGGAGCTAAACGCAATAGAAAATATTTACCTAAGCGGTGCACTGCATAAGAAGCCTCGCGCTGAGATCAAACGACGGATCCCTGAGATTCTTGAGTTCGCGGAGCTCGAGGATTTTGCAACTACTCCGATTAAATATTACTCCTCCGGTATGTTTGCCCGCTTAGGATTTGCCGTAGCTGCAGATAGAAATCCCGACGTACTTCTTGTTGATGAAGTGCTCGGTGTCGGCGACGAGCGCTTTCGCAAAAAATGCGAAAAAGTATTCGAGTCCTTTTTAGCATCAGGCAATACAATCGTAATCGTAAGCCACTCATTGGGTAATCTTTCGAGCATGGCTGATCAAATTGGACTACTTTCGCGCGGCGAATTTACCTACATCGGCGATCCCGCGACTGCCATTGAAAGGTACCGAGCCCAGGACTACAAAACTCGTCTCACACAGAATAATTCTTAAGCGCGCCTAGAACTTCCGCGACGCACTCGGCGATACTTTGTCGATCAGTTTTAAGGTGCAGCCCGGCTGCCTCAGGCGGCTCGAACGAAGAGTCGATCCCTGTAAACGACTTAATCTCACCCGATCTGGCTTTTCTATATAAACCTTTTGGGTCACGTGATTCGCAGACTTCGAGCGGCGCGTCGACAAATATCTCGATAAACCTCGCGCTGCCTATACGATCGCGCGCCTGAGCACGGTCGCTTCTAAACGGAGAAATAAACGCGGAAAGCACGATAATGCCTACATCCGCTAAAATCGCAGCCAGCTCGCTCACTCGCCGGATATTTTCACTACGGTCTTCTTCTGAAAATCCGAGGTCCGAACACAGTCCGCGGCGAACAATATCTCCGTCCAACACGTAGGCCAGTCGGCCGCAGCCGATTAGCTCAGCTTCGACTTGGCGGGCCAAGGTGCTCTTGCCCGAACCGCTCATTCCGGTGAACCACAGAACAGAGCCGCTTTGTCCCAGCAGCTTCTCGCGATCTTCGCGCGAGACAATCGCCGGACTTGCATGAAGATTTCTAGTAGATTCAGACATATAGACCATCTAACATGTCGCGGGTCGCTTTGCCAAAGGCCGCCTCGTTAACTTTACGCTTCACCCCAAAAAAGCTATTAAAGAGCCATGAAATTAATCATCCAAATCCCCTGTTTCAACGAAGAGACCACTCTACCTCTGGTCTTTGAGAAAATGCCTAAGCGCATTGAGGGGATAGACTGCATTGAATTCCAAGTGATCGATGACGGCTCGACCGACCGAACAGTCGAGGTCGCGCGGCAACTTGGGGTGCAGCACATCGTTCAGATTTCAGGAAAGAATCGCCGCTGGCTTGGAAGGGCCTTCAAGCTCGGAATTGATAATGCTCTGGCTCTCGGAGCCGACATAGTCGTCAACACTGATGGGGACAACCAATATCCGTCAGAAAAAATTGAAGACTTAGTTCGCCCGATCCTGGACGGCTACGCTGACGTGGTTATTGGGGATCGCGATCCTTCTAGGTATTCCGGCTTCTCTCCTGCAAAACGCTTCCTGCAAAAACTCGGCAGCAACACCGTTCAGTTCCTAACGGGTCAGCCTGTAAAAGATGCGGTTAGCGGGTTTCGCGCGTATAGCCGACGCGCGCTGCTTCGAATTCACGTGATGACAAATTACACCTACACGGTCGACACTTTGATGCAGGCCCACCAAAAAGGTCTTGAGGTGGTCTGGCTGCCGATTCATCCGAACGATAAGACTCGCGAATCGCGGTTGATTACCAGCTCCATCAGCAAAGTCCGTAAGTCAGGGCTAACGATCCTTAGACTTTCTACTATGCACAGCCCGGCGAAAACGTTTGCCCTGCTTGCGGCAGCTTTTGCCGTGCCAGCTCTTTTGCTCCTCGGTAGATTCGGCTATTTCTATCTGTTCGTTCGCCACGAAGCTGACGGACATATTCAGTCAGTCGTTGTCGGGGGTGTGCTGCTGGTAATCGCGGTTCAGCTGCTGTTTCTGGGAATCATCGGAGATTTGCTGGCAGTTAATCGAGCATTAATCGAGGATTTACTGACGAGGACTCGTAAGCTGGAGCTGCAGGGAGAATCTGCAACTCGGCAGCAAAATGAATTGAAAGTTGTTGGAACTCGGCAGTAATGGAAAATACGGCGCTAAGTGTAGACAAAAAGGATGAAACAAACGCCATGGGTGCAGACAAATCAGCGGACCCTGCTGACAAACCGCGACTGCTAAGCGTCGTCATACCGGTCTACAACGAGGCCGGACATCTCGAAGAATTTCTTAAATGGCTCGACCCGTTCAAATTTCCGCTTGATAAAGAACTGGTCATCGTCGACGACTGCTCAAAGGACAACTCCTACGAAATTCTCAGCGGTTTTAAATTCTCTTCCAAAGTTCAAGTCATCAAGCACGAACATAACAAGGGCAAGGGCGCTGCCGTTCACACCGGCATTGCTGCAGCAACCGGAGATGTCATTTGCGTTCAGGACGCCGACTTCGAATACGATATAGAGGACTTGCCGAAACTTCTTGAGCCAATCGTTTCAGGTCGGGCGGACGTTGTTTTCGGCTCTAGATTTAAGCGCAGCGAGCAGGTTCACCGCACCTTTCATTATTTGATTAACCGCTTTTTGACGATCTGCAGCAATCTGCTGAGCGGACTTTATTTAAGTGACATGGAAACTTGTTACAAGATCTTCCGTGCCGATGTTATTAAAAACCTCAATCTCGAATCGAAGCGCTTCGGCTTCGAGCCGGAAGTAACAGCTAAAATCGCGCGGCTAAAGCTGCGGGTAATGGAGCTGCCAATTTCTTACTTTCCCCGTAATTATATCGAAGGGAAGAAGATAACTTGGAAAGACGGGGTCGCAGCGTTAAAACATATAATATACTTTAACTGCATGCAGAGTAAGCGCGAGTTCTTTAAGACATCGCTTCCTGAAAAGTATGTTCCCAAAGACGGTCACTGGCTCTAAATGATTAAGCGCTTTTTTTCCTTTCTCGCGTTGTTTGTTTGTCTATTTGCTGTGTCCGGCTGCAGCTCGGTTGTGGGTACTTTTACCGGTTGGCAGGACCCCCCGACAGTTGAGTTTCAGCAAGTTGTTGTTCGCGTCAGCGCTGACTATCTCAATCACGTTGTGCGCGGTGATTGGAAGCATATCGAGGGAGTTGTGCTTTGGGATGACTACCTCGCCAATAAGTCTGATGACTTCACTAAACCTGAGTACTATAAACAGCTGGAAGATCTCAGCGAAACTTTAAAGAAGATTCCGCCTGCCGCACATCCGCTGGTAAATCTAGATTTGATAGACGTTAAGTCGAATTCAGAGCGCACTGCTGCCAAAGTCTACTTTCGCAAATTTAAAGATCCGGAAAGCCCGCAAGTTGTAATTACTCTTTCTTGGGTTGGCCGTGGTTGGCTGGTTGACGGAGATTCCATTTTCGGAAAAGACGAACTCGCAAGTAAACTGCTGCGCTAGCCAGTTTTGCAGCCTCGCAAATGAAGCTTGAATTTATCGGAACCGGAAATGCTCTGGACACGGAAATGTCCAACTGCTCTTACTTCGTTCGCGGTTCCTGTAATCTGCTAGTCGACTGCGGGTTCGACACAACACGCCGGCTATTCGAACACGGTCATGTCCTAGACAACCTTGATGCCGTGTACTTCACCCACATGCACGGAGACCATACGTTTGGTTTCCCGTTTTTAATTTTGGCTCTTGAGCGGCTCGGAAGACGCTCCCCTCTCCCGGTGCTTGGACAGCCGGGAACTAAGGATTTTCTGCTTAGCCTGCTGCGCATGGCGTATCCGTCAGTGCTTGATCGCTTGGGCTTCGAGCTTAAGTTCATCGAAACTACAGACGCCTGCTCGATCGGAGGTATGGAATTATCATTTGCAAAGACAGTACACAGTCGCAGCAACTACGCAGTTCGTATCGTTTCTGGCGAATCCGTTATTGGCATTAGCGGCGACGGAGCACTCTCAGAGGAGTCAAAGAAGTTATTCTCCGACTGCCAGCTGTTGATCCATGACGCCTGCACACTCGAAGAGCCTTACCAAACACATGAATCGGCGTTGAATGTCGCCGAATACGCATCAGAGTCCTGCCCCGATCTGGATACTCTGGCTTGCGTTCACTTGCTTGAATTGGAACGCGCCACTAAAAAACATTCTTTCCTGGCTCTTGCCGAGGGCCGTCATTTTTCTGTTATAGTGCCCGAACCAGGGGATAGCTGGGGTGCTGAGTAGAGCTAACGAAATAAATGGGCGCGCATACAGGTTTCACAGATATTCAGTCTTATCTCTCCGCCCTCCGCTCCGGAGGCGAATTGCTCGAGGTCGAAGCTGCAGTCAGCAGTGACTTAGAGATTGCCGAGATTCACAGAAGAGTGATTGAAGCGGGCGGTCCCGCGCTGCTGTTCAAGAATGTTTCTGGCAGCCCGTTCCCAGTAGCCACTAACCTATTTGGGACTCAGAGTAGAGTCGATCTCGCATTCGGTCGGGATGCTTGCAGCTTAGTTGCTGAACTAGCCAAGTTTCCCGAAGAACTAATGCCCCCCACGCCCGGAAACCTGTGGGCGAAGCGCAGCACTCTACTTCGATTAGCCCGCGTTGGTACGAAAACTTCTGCTAGCGGCTCTTGCATGGAGGTCATCGAATCTCCTCCAAAGCTGACCCAGCTGCCCGCGCTTAAGACTTGGGTCGAGGACGGCGGACCCTTCATCACACTTCCGCTTGTTTATACCGAGCATCCAGAAACGGGCATTCCCAATCTAGGGATGTACCGTATCCAAATTTTTTCAGACGACACTACGGGTCTGCACATGCAGATTGGAAAAGGAGGCGGCTTTCACCTAGCCGCCGCTGCCGAGAAGAACCAGCCTCTACCTGTCGCAATCTCAGTTGGAGGACCTCCTGCTGCAATAGTATCAGCGATTGCACCGTTGCCTGAGAATGTCCCGGAATTGCTGCTTTGCTCGCTACTTCTTGGTCGTAAGGTTCGCATGGCGTCGCACGAAAAAAGTGGCGTACCAATTCTTGCGGACGCCGAATTTGTTCTAGCTGGAACTGTCACTCCTGGCGAAATGCACCCGGAAGGCCCGTTTGGCGATCATTACGGTTATTATTCCCTTAAACACGACTATCCGCTTTTTCGCTGCAACGCACTTTTTAGAAAGCGTAATCCAATCTTCCCAGCAACAGTCGTCGGCAAACCTCGACAAGAGGATTTTTTTATCGGCGATTATTTGCAGGAACTGCTTTCGCCGTTGTTCCCGCTAGTGATGCCTGCAGTTCGTGATTTATGGAGTTACGGTGAAACCGGCTTCCATTCCTTAGCGGCCGCCGTAGTCAAAGATAGATACAAGCGGGAAGCAATGGTCTCAGCATTTCGCATTCTTGGCGAAGGCCAGCTGGCACTGACTAAATTTCTGCTTGTGCTGGATAAACAAATGGACCTGCGAGACTTTCCAGCAGTGCTCGAGCACGTTCTAGCTCGAGCTGACTTCAGGACAGATTTGTATATTTTCTCAAACCTTTCTATGGACACCCTGGATTACACCGGTCCGACAGTAAACGAAGGCAGCAAAGGCGTACTGCTCGGAATGGGCGATCCTATTCGTGAACTACCAAGAGCTTTCAGCCACGATTTACCCCGCTTCGTAAATAGTGCCAGTGTTTTTTGCGGCGGATGTCTTGCTGTTAGTGGCCCTGGTTTTAAGGACGAGCCGGATCTGCCCGAAAGAATCGCGAAGTCGGCTGTCTTTCGCGAGTGGCCGCTGATCGTTTTGTGCGATAGCGCTCAGGAAGCGACAGAATCCGCATCAAAATTTCTATGGACGACGTTTACTAGATTTGAGCCAGCTGCGGACATCAGTGCTCGAGCAAATATTCTCCACCGATTTCATCCTTCTCTGGAAGCGCCGATAGTAATTGACGCTCGCATGAAGCCCGGCTATCCAGATGAGCTTTTCTGTGATGAAGAAACCAGCAAACTCGTCGACTCACGCTGGAAAAGCTATTTCCCCGACAAGGACCCGCTAAAGTAAAGTCGCGCACTCAGCGGACTATCATAATCTCTTCGTGCTTGGAGGGCTCGGGACTCTTTGCCTTGGATTGTGTGTTAGTATCAGCTCCACCGGCGACCGGCGATTTGTTGTCTGAACCAGTTTCCATTTCACCTGACTCTTCTTCCGGCGCAGCCTTGGCAACTTCCTGAGCTAAGATTTCCTGGGTAAGCTGTTTCCACTGCTCGTTTACTTGTTGTTCCATCGGCTCTTTCCACTTCTTAAGCAGACGCTCGTTGATGGCAATCATGCGTCCGTGGCGTTTGCGGACGGTTCTACGCGACAGAGTGACGTACTTGCGGACAGTTTTATCGTAGTGTCCCTTATCACGCCCACTCGCTAAATACTTCAAAATCTTGTCGTTCGTTCCATAGCGGCTTAACACCTTAAATTCGATCTCGGGTCGGGCCATTTCGGTATATAGCAGTTGATCTTCACCGCCGAGACGTTTCCCCACTTCATCGTATTGGGCCATTATTCGCTCCAATGTTCCACGAAGTGAATTTATACGCTGATCGGTAATTTCCTGCGGGGTAAGCTTGGGCTTCTCGACTGTAGGCGTGGGTCCGGTAGGCATTTGCTCGTCTGGCGATGGCGGGTCTATTGCTTCGCCTTGGATCAGCTTCAGCACCTGAAGGGGTTTAAACCCTCGCACGAAACGACTGCGCACACGAGTCACCGGCAGCAGGCCACGGCCGATGTTGCGCACATAGTCGGCCTCAGCGTCCGGGTCTTTCTTCAAATCATACAATTGATACGGGATGCCTTCTCGAGTGAAGAACGCTTCAAGTTCATCGCAGGCACCGCAAGGATATATTCGGAAGACTTCAATTCGTTCTGGCACTTCTAAGCCTGAGTTAGGCTCGTCGGCAGCCGACGCAGGTGCCTCGGCACCAGCAACGACCGAAAGCAGCAACAAACATTTAAAGAGCCAAAACTTTTTTTTCATAGCTTAGAAGAATTAAAACCCGCTTTACCTAAGCCGACAGTGCCTGCAGATTCTCCACTGCTTGTTCCAAAATACTATCGGCAACAGATACGCAGAACCTCACCCATTGTTCTTGCCTGCTATTCTCTACGAAATCAGTGCTGGGAACAGCTCCAACTCGAGCTCGCTCTATCATCATATCAACAAAGCTCTTAGAGTCATATTGACGAAATTTATCGGCAAAATCTGCAACTACGTAATAAGATCCTTGTGGAATCAGGGGCTTAAGGCCGACTGAGACCAGACCTTCGCAGAACAAATCTCGCTTGTGGCGGTATTCGGCGCAAAGTTCCTCGTAAAATCCGTCATCAAATTCGACTACACCTCGAGCCACAGCTTCCTGTAGCGGAGCCGGTGCGCAAACGTAAATACTGTCGAGCAAAGACGCGGCTTTCGTGGCTAATTCCGGCGGCAGCACGAGATATCCAATCCGCCAGCCGGTAATCGCGAACGTCTTAGAATAGCCGCCGATGGTAATCGTGCGATCGGCAAGCTGCGGCAAACTGGCCGGGGAGATGTGCTTGCGCCCGCCAAACACCATGTACTCATAAATCTCATCAGTCACGATTAGAGCGTTGCAGCGCTCCGCAGTCTGCGCAATTAGTTCGAGTTCTTCTTTGGAAAACACTTTGCCAGTGGGGTTTGCCGGGGTGTTGATCAAAATAAATTTTGTTCGCTCGCTGCAGGCATTATTCAGTGCCTCCGGATCAATCAAGTAGTCCGGTCCACTTAGATGAACCAGCTTCACATCCGCACCGTAACGTCTCAGCGCATTCTGATGATACGGATAGTATGGCGAGAAGTTAACCACTTCGTCTCCCGGATCAAGCAGCATCGCACAAACCGCCTCGAACGCGCCTGTCGTTCCGCTAGAAACCAGGATTTGAGTTTCAGGGTCGGCGTCGATTGAGTTGTAGTGCTTTAGCTTCTCTGCAAGAGCATAGCGCAGGCTGGGCAGGCCCCTCGGGTTCGTGTAGCGGTTGATCCCTTCAGCGACGGCTTGCTTAGCGGCCTCACAAACAAAAGGCGGAGTCGGCAGCTGACATACGCCCTGACCTAGGTTTATGCCCGAGACTGCTTCGACCCTAAGGGTAATTTCTCGAAGACTTGGCGGAGTCAGCGCTTTTGCTTGCGAAGATAATAGTGATTTAGCGTCTTTCATCATTGTATAACTTACGGACCTGGTCCATCCATTGCTGAACTATTATTGAATCATCGATTGTTGGAAAACCTTTGGCCTTACCTCCGCATGCGTCGACAAAAGCTTCGAGAAAATCACGCTGCACATCGCAGTCAGCGAAGAATTTCGTTTCCTGCACTTGTGCTTCCGAAATTAACGTTAAGCTCTGAAGCGAATCTTTGCCGAACGGGAAACCGAGCAGCATTGTGCCCTTAGTCCCGACTAAAGCAAATTCTGAGGAACGCGCACTACGGTGACTAACAAATATCGCTGCGGTGCGTTCGGACTTACGGCCCTTCATCAGAATACTGGCTGAATCGGTAATTCGAATATCCTCAGCGCTTACTTCCGAATTAAAATCCGTCTTTACCGCAGCTTCAACCGCCCAATCATCTCCGGTCAGATGATACAGAAGATCTAGCGCGTGACAGCCTAGGTCAAACAACACGCCGGTTCCCTCCCCCTCTGCTTCGAGCATCCAGGGTAAATAGCGCGGACCGCTTACTGCATCGCGGCGGTTAATTGATAAAATTCCGCTGACATGCACAATTTCGCCAAGCGACGCAATTGCCTGCTTCGCTGCGACAACACTCGGGCTGTACCTGCAGCAAAACCCAACTCCGACATATACGCCTGCTTTCTTCGCAGCAGCACTAATCTGCGCAACCTGGCTTTGATTTAGTGCGGCAGGCTTCTCTACGAGCACGTGGCGTTTCGAAGCTATCGCCTGAAGTGCCTGTGTGTGATGAAGTTTGTTTGGCGAACAAATCCAGACCGCATCCAGCTTCTGGGCAAGAAGCTCGTCAATCGAGGACGTAAGATGTTTAACACCGAATTGCTTGGCAAGTTCTCCGAGGGCCTGCTGGTCTCTGCGCTGGATTGAGACAACGTTAGCACGGGTTGATGAAGCAATTGACGGAAGCACCCGATGTTTCGCGTACAAACCGGCACCGATGATTCCAAAATCCATCAGATCTTTCCTGTGCTAATGATCACGTGCACTGGGGTCAGTCCTCCTCAGCGGGAATATAGTATTGCAACAGCGCCCCTATGTCACCGCGCAGGTCGTATAAGCCGCGAAGGAAGCCTGACGCCAAGCTAAGGCGCTAAACGCAAAAAAGCCCGCCTCAAACGTCGAGGCGGGCTTTTTGTTGGCGCAGCCGGGAAGACTGCGCGTTTTATGCTGCTCAGGACTATTGCAGCAGTGAAAGGGCCAAGCTTGGCTGCTGGTTGGCTTGAGCCAAGACAGAAGCGGCAGCCTGCTGGAGGATGTTGAGCCTTGTCAGCTCAGCAGCTTCCTCAGCCACATCAACGTCACGAATACGGCTTTCAGCAGAAGCGAAGTTTTCTCTGGCAACAAGCAGGTTGCTGATCGCTGAGTTCAGTCGGCTTTCAGCGGCACCCAATGTTCCTCGGTCTCGAGTAATCGACTGAATCGCCAGTTTAATCGCATCAATCGCCGTTCGAGACGCCGCTTGAGCGCCCGGAACAGTTGTATCGTTAATCGAGAAAAGGAATTGGGAAGAACCGGAGTTTGCCAGACCTAAGTCAGACAATGTAGCAGCAACGCCGGAATAAGTTACAATCGAGTTATTTGACCCGTCGAAACCTACTTGGAACGTTACGCTTGCGCCACCGGAAAGCAGTGCCAAACCGTTAAACGAAGTGGTAAGAGCGATTCGCTCCATTTCACTTGCGAGTGCTTGGAATTCAAGATCGAGAGCCGAGCGCTGATCGACGCTGAATACGCCGTTTGCCGACTGTTCTGCGAGCTCCGCCAGACGAGTAAGAATGTTGGTGATTTCGTTCATCGCACCGTCAGTAATGGCGATGATAGAAATACCGTCGTTGGCGTTTCGTACCGCAACGCTTGCAATTCGCTGATCCGCTTTGAGCTGTTCAGCAATTGACAATCCCGCAGCATCGTCAGATGCCCGCGTGATACGTAAACCTGAAGACAACCTCGAATACGCTTTGTTTAAGCGATCTGATGTTGCGCCTAAATTACGCTGCGCATTTAATGATGCAACGTTAGTCCGTATGTTAATTCCCATCTTGAGACACCCTCCGTGACAACCTCAGACTCCCTATGAGTCGTGCCTTGGTAGATCCTATGTCGTTAATCCGATAACTGCGTAAGTCGCTTCGCAGGATGAACAGCGGTCACTGAGAGGCGACGCAAAAGCACTACAAAATTCCTCGCACACGCTGCGGACTTCACGCATTGCGTGAGATCGCACATCGAGTGTGCCGGTTCACTGCTTTCACATCATTCAGTCATTGGATAAGCAGATGTCGTGCCAACTCTTCGCAAGCGGTCGTGAAGAGTTTTCTTAGGCGTGTCCGGTGCCGCTCATTGCAAGGCGATAATCCATTACACGAGCTACATAATCCCTTGTTTGCTTAGGCAAATAGCGTTCGACTGATTCGTAGAGGCTAGGATCTTTTCCCGCAGCAGCAGCTTTTGCTTGCGCACGTGCCACATTTCCTTGGCCCGTATTGAAGGCTGCAACGGCAAGTTTTTCCAAATCAGCGGAAGATTTGGCCGGGTGCGTGCTAAGTCCGGCAACTAGTGTACTGTTTTCGCTGAAGAGATCGTGAAGTTGGCGCAGATAACCCACCCCGAGGAAACTATTTTGGGACGCATCGAACGGATTGTAGTCATCTCCCACGTTCAGACGAGTTAGCATTTCCCTACCTGTTGAGTCGAGTAATTGAAACAGGCCCTTTGAATAATGCCCATCAGAACTGACGGCTTCTGGATTGAAAGCGGACTCGGCCCTAGCAACAGCCAGACTTAGGTGTGGGTCGACACCATGATACTTCCCAGCGGTGTGGATTACTTCCTGGATGTCTTTCTCATTTAGACTAATCTTGCCAACGGCACCGCCTCGGGTCCACTGACCGCTTATAATCTGCGGTGCTAGCGGCAAAGGAGCGGGTGCTGTCTCTTTGACAGAGGTTTCAATCTTTTTGACACTTTCCTCTTGGGAATTCATCGGCGTAAGTAGTCTGCTCGGTGGCTGCTGAATGTCTCCCAAGGCTGGTGAGTTTAGCCCTACTTGCTCCCTGAACGTCAGATTAGAGAGGGTGTCTGTTGCGAGTTCTGGCGTGTGTAGCGGCGCGGGTGCTGGCTCAGATACTGATTTAATATTATTGCCTTTTTCAATATCGGCCAGGACCGTAGAAAAGTCCTTTTGGGCTTCTTTGCTCGCCCGGCTGCTGCGGCGTTCATGCGCCTGATCAATACGCGCTGCTATGCGCTCAAAGGAGTCGGTGAAGATTCGCGACATGGCCTTGATCCCTAAATTCTGACTTACAAGCTGATCTTATAAGAGCAGTATTCATACCAGGGAGCAGGCTCTGTAAGCGCCGCTGAGCCTCTAAAGGCGTCAATATATAGGCGCGAAGCTTAATCGTGTTCCGTGCGTTCCCTGAGGCGTACCTGTGGCACTAACTGAATATTCATTCCAGAATCGCAAGTGTTTTGAAACACTTAGCTTATTTTTTTGGAATGCTCATTCTTTTATAAGTTTTTGCGTTTCTCTCAAATGCGCACTTAAGATGAACTTAAGGGCACACTCGAGCGTGGAACCCTTAATAGATATTTAGACATCAAATTACTTAATACGAGTAGACGAATGGAGTGTCCCTCAGACCTAGGCTTTCCACGGGAAGCTTATGTGCGAGGGGCGAGCCCTCAAGGTTTTTTTTAGGTTCCGTATCCTCAAATTTCGAATCTCATCGATTGTCGATGGGGGGCGTTTCTATCGTAGTCACGGCTTCGAAAGAAACGCCTCCCTCCGTTCCTGAGATTCACGTTCTATGCGGCTCGTCTCCTTGCATCAATCTCAATTAAAAAAGCCGCTCTTTAAGCGGCTTTTTTATTGTACTCAGTCACCTGAAATTTTCTGACGCCAGTGCTCGAACGGTTCAACTCCGGCCTGCTTTGCTAGTTCGTCATCGACACAGCCGTCAATCGCTTCCTCGAAGCGCTCAGCGCTAAGGTTCGCTTTCATGGAGCGGTTTCGTTCTTCGAACATTTTGTAAATCTCGCCTACTTCCACCCTGCTCATCGAGCTTCGGCGCTGCTCAGCTTTTTTCTTCCGGTATTTTCTGTACAAGGCTCGCAGCTGAGCATCAAATTTTTCATCACTGCGCACTGCCGAAAACTGCTGCGGGACAGGCCGCGGCGGCGTCCCCCGAAAGCTTTTTGGAATTTTAAATCGAAACGGCGTTTCGACCGCACGGTACAAGAATCCAATTGGATTCCTCGATATACGCTGGTCATCCGACGCGAGCAGCGAATCGTAGTAAGCGATAATCCTTTCGATCTTCTCGAAGTCGGCCAAAGTTTTATCGAAGAGCAGCTTCTTGGTCTGGCGCCGGGTTAAGCCTCGCTTTGTCAGTAACTCTGCAACACGTGCCCGTTGAACTTTATCGCGCTCTTCGTCGGCGGCTGGAGCCTGAGCAGTGTCCGGTGCTGGTGCGGTCGGGCGACGCAGATTGGCAGCACTGCGAAACTTGATCGAAGTTTCACCTGTTCGCTGACTGTATTCGACTGAGCTGATGAAGCCGCTTTCGGTAAGTTCTTCGATTGCCGGCTCTAACTGCTGTTTTATTGACGAGTCGTATTTGTAGCTGCGGGACAAGCCAAGTTTTTCAAACGCCAGCAGTTTGAGCGGAAGTTCGACGGATGGCTTGTAATAAAAATGCTTGTCCAAGTAACGATACAATCTGCGGCTGACAGCACTGCGCAAAGTAAAATACACATCAAGGTCGAGCTTTTTGATGAACCCCGCTTTAAACGACTCAAAGAGCATTTCGCTCCAAATGAAAAAGCTTAAGGGCTGTTCCGCGCCGTTTGTGCTGCGGGTCCCTCCCCTGCTGTCGTTAATTTCATACGCGTCGATAATGCCGAAGTTGCAGGTCTGATAGGCTTTAGATTTGTTGTCATAGAAGGCGTTCGTCGCACGGATTCTCACACCGCTTAAGCGGTCGAGGCTTTTGGTGAGCCGGGAGTAACTTCTTCCCTCTGTCGTCCACCGCAAAATCTTCAGTAATTCGTATCTAGTGAAAAAAACTTTGCTGGAACGAAATCCCTGATCCATCGTCAACCGCATCAGGCCCAGCATCACGTCATCATCGGTGCTTGTCGGTAGGCCAAATTTATCTGCGCCAGTGATGATCCACTCGCGCTCGATCACTTCGCCGTCGCGTAGACGCTGCGAATCGCGAAACTCCAGGGTTTTGACTTTGGGATTGGCACGAGTCGAAAGCACTGCGAGTGGAAATTCCGCCAAGTTCATTTCGTCGCGAGCAAAGTCGACTTTACCCCTGCTTTTTGGGGGCGATGAGTCGCTTGTGTCCTCGGCACCGAGGTGCAAAACTTGTTGTTGCATGAGCTCGCAGCAGCTTTTTACAGAACGCTAATTACTTTAACTAACTTTTACTTTAAGTCGGTTATTCTTGTTCTTATCAGTGTACGTAATGTTTTAACAACAGTACTTTTTAGTCAGAGTTTATTAGTTAAGAGAGGTTTTTTGAGTGTAAAATCAACCAATTAGGACCTGTTTTTTATTTCAGATCACGAGCTTTTAGCGGTCGATTCACGATAGCGCTTTAGTCAAAGCACGATGTGAATTAGTTCAATGCGCGACAGGGTTGGGGTCGATACACGTGCCGCTGCAAGTCGAATCACGAGATGCTTAACCTCGATGCACGTTTTGGCATTTCAAAGCTTAATTCAAAACACGATATTTGGAGTTTTAGTTCGAAGCACGAGCTTTTCGGCTGAAAGTTGTTAGCTCGATTCACGATGATCTATGCATAACGACCATGCGCTGCCATAAGTAGCTGATATAACAGTAGTTATTTTCGTGTAAAAATGCCTGAGATGATACCGTTACTCTCAATCGCGCAAGTACACGGGTATTGAACTAAGCCTCAGTTTGAGCTGAGGATAGCATTCGGGGCCGTACTTAGTTCGAAACACGTGTACCGCGGTGGTACTCGTTACCTGAGTTTTAGACCGCCGCGGCTTAAGCAAAGCTGTTGGTAAGCGTAGAAACTGTCCTGACGGATTAACAATTGGAGAGCTTAGTTTTCCTAGTAATTTCCATCAGCTGGATTATTATATTGGGGCTGTGATACAGCAAGTTGGTACTTCGAATCGTGTACCGAGATAAGCGCCGTGGGTATAGTTTACGCAGTTGTTAATCAGAAAGGCGGTGTCGGAAAAACCACAACTGCCGCAAACCTCGCAGCCGGCCTAGCCTACCTGGGCAAGCGAGTTTTGATGATCGATCTCGATGCCCAGGCGAACCTCTCCGCCCATTTCGGCTATGCAGCTGATGACGATTCAGATTCACTCTCCATGTATGATGTGCTGCGCCACGGAAAGAAATTAAACGAAGTCGTAGTTCAAATCGAAGACAGTTTGTATCTGGCGCCCGCGAGTTTGTTGCTAAGCGCAGCAGATCTCGAATTGGGAGGAGTGATTGGGCGTGAATTGTTGCTACGCCAGGCGCTTGGTTCAGTTATCGATGACTACGACTTTATAATCATCGACTGTCCCCCTTCCCTCGGCCTGCTTTCGCTTAACGGGCTGGTCGCTTGTAGCCGAGTGATCGTCCCTGTTCAAAGCGAGTATCTTGCGCTGCACGGCGTGCGTCAGCTGCTTGATACGGTTGATCAGGTCAGAAGCGCTTACAATCCCGGTCTTGGAGTTGGCGGAGTCTTGTTGTGTCTGTACGACTCCAGAAGACGGCTGGCAAAAAGCGTGGCTGACACGGTGCGAGAATATTTTGGCGATTTAGTGTTCGATACAGTCGTGCGAACCAATGTCGCTTTGGCCGAGGCCCCAGCCCGGGGCTGCTCGATCTTTTCTTACGATCCGCGCTCTAGTGGTGCGGAGGACTATAAAAACCTTGCCGATGAGGTACTGAAGCGTGGCGAGAAAGAAGGTCAAATTTGATATAAATCCTTTGCTAAGCGGACCCAGTCTGGCCTCTCGTGCCACTGGCGGTAATCCCTATCGTGAACTCTCTTTGAGCGAAATTGACCTCGATCCCGATCAGCCGCGCCGCGTTTTTAACGAAGAGTCGATTGAAGAGCTTTCCCAGTCGATCAAGGAGTATGGAGTCCTTTCGCCGCTTATCGTTCAAATGACGGATGGCGGGACTTACAAGCTCGTTGCTGGAGAGCGCCGCTATCGAGCGGCCAAGAAGGCTGGACTTAAGGTTGTTCCGGCTTTGGTTGCAGCTAGAGACAGCGAAGATAGCACTCTAGCCAAGCAGCTTACTGAAAACCTGCAGCGTGAAGATCTGTCTCCAATGGAACGCGCTTTGGCGATAGGACAGCTGAAGGAGTCTTACACCTGGAGTATTCGAGATATCGCTAAGCGCCTCGGGATTTCAAAGGCAATGGTTCAGCGCAGCTTAGAGATCCTGTCGCTGCCAGATGACCTGCAGGCCGCATTGATAGCTGGCGCATCAGAGAGCAAGATTCTTATTCTGGGGTCTGTTGCAGACCGAGAGTTCAGAAAGCAGCTCATTAAAAAGCTATCCCAGCTAACAAGAGCTCAGCTCGAAGCTGAAATTGCGAAA
>JAGRAN010000060.1 GCA_020434585.1 Bdellovibrionales bacterium | reverse complement strand
AGAACGACATTGTGAGGAGTGTAATCGATGCGAAAACTAAGCTTACTTGCAGTTGCTGGCTTGCTTGCTGCCCCGGCTGTTTCTGAAGCAAAAACGCTCGACGAATTACTCGTTGAGAAGGGCGTTGTTTCTTCAGAACACGGCGGCGAAGGAAGCACGCACTATAAAGGGGGATCTCGCCTAGACTTCGGTGAAGATTTCCATATGAAAGTTAATATTCAGTTGCAGCCGCGATATACTTTTGAAGACAACGACACCAGCGGACGTCGCGATGCCGGTATCGAAGTTGACGAAGATAACGACACATCAGGTTTCAGTATGCGTCGTGCTCGTATCGTGTTCTCAGGCCACATGCTGAATAAGACTTGGGAATATAAACTTCAGAACGACTTCGCGAGCGACAGCGGCGGCGGAGACCTGAAAGACGCGTGGTTGCAGTGGAATTTGGATGAAGCGGCGAGCGTCAGAATGGGTCAATACAAGCAGCCGTTCTCTCGTCAGGAGCTGTCTTCAAGTGCTGAGCTGCAATTCCCGGACAGAAGTATTGCTAACGAACATTTCGCTCCAAGCCGTCAGCAGGGTGTTATGATGCACGGCGACATGGGCGGAATCGAGTACGCAGCTTCTTTGTGGAACGGTGAATCAGACGGTGAAGGCCGTAACCGAGGACCGGAAGACAATAAGCTAGCTGGTACTGTTCAAGTTATCGGAAACATCGGTGACTACGGTTCACGTAAGCATGAAGGCGACATCGAGATGACCGAAGACTTCGGCGCCACGATGGGTGGAGCTGTTTCTTACGGCCAGGGCAATACAGCTGAAGGCGGAGACTTCGACAAAGTCGATGTTAACGTTGACGCTGCGCTGCGTATGGCTGGCTTCTCGCTTCAGGGTGAATGGTACTGGAGTTCACAAGACTTCGACGATATTCCTGGTGATGCAGGAGAGCGCGAAGACACTGGTGGATACGTTCAGGGTGGTTTCTACTTCGTTCCGCAGGAATGGGAAGCTGCTGCTCGTTGGGCTTATGTTGACTATGACGAAGACGTAAGCGCTATTGACGACGAAATGGAAGTCACAGTTGGTCTTAACTACCATATCTGGAAGCACTCTCTGAAGATTCAGAACGCTGTTAGCTGGATTGAGACCACTATGGCTAACCCTGGACCTAGCGGCGATGATTACTCAGACCTTCGCTATGTCCTTCAGGTTTCAGGATACTTCTAAGATTTCTTAGAATTCTGAAATTAGGTATAGAAACGGGGCCTTCTGGGCCCCGTTTTTTTTTGACCGCGGTGGATTTGTGCTTAAGCGAGAATTCTCCAAGCTTGCTGATGGTAGGTTCGACCTCCTGGTAATAGGTGGAGGGATTGGAGGACTATCCATTGCCTGGGATGCTGCGCTGCGTGGGCTGTCGGTTGCTGTAGTTGAGAAGGGTGATTTCGGCTCAGGAGCATCTCAGGGTTGCTTTAAAATAGTGCATGGAGGATTGCGCTATCTTCAACATGCGGATTTTGGTCGGCTGCGCGAGTCGGTCGAAGAGCAGCGAATACTGCGTATCATCGCGCCCCATTTAATTACTCCTCTTCCCATTCTCGTTCCCTGTTATGGCTACGGGATGCAGAGCCCCGAAGTTCTTAGAACAGGTGTGGCCTTTTACGACCTGATAACCGGTAACCGTAATCGGGGGGTTAATCCGTCCGCTGTGCTTCGGCCTGGCAAGCGCCTTAGCGCAGCGCAATGCATCGAGGAGGCCCCGCATATTCAAACGAACGGATTGCGCGGAGGGGTGGTTTTTAATGACGCTCAAATGAGCAACTGCGATCGCTTAACGCTTGCGTTTGCCCTGTCAGCAGCCAGCCGCGGTGCGCAGCTTTGCAACTATGCGCAAGTGAGCGGGTTTGAGATTGAAGATGGTCAAATATCGGCGGTTAGCGTGCAGGATGTGCTTGGCGGAGAAAGTGCTCAAGTGCGTGCTAGAGTTGTCGTCAATGCGGCAGGAGTCTGGAGTTCGGCAGTAAAGTCGTTGCTGCCTGGCTTGCAAGCTCCTACGAAAGTATTCTCAAAAGGAATGCAGGTTGTGCTGCCTCGAACCGTGATGCACTACGCGTTGGCGCTCGAGAGTAGGCATGCTGATAAGACGGCATATGTTGCGCGTGGAGGACGAAGTTACTTCCTTGTGCCGTGGCGTGAGGCAACTTTAGTCGGAACTGCTGACATTGTGCATGCAGATGACCCAGATGCATGCAATTTCAGTGAAGCGGAGGTAAAGAGATTTATCGCTGAAGTTCATGCGATGTATCCGGCGCCTCAAATTGACTATAAGTATGCGCGCTTTGTCTTTGGGGGCTTGCGGCCGGTCGCTCCAGAAATTCAAACTAAGTATCAGCGCGGTGAAAAAATAAGCGACGACGAAGTTGGAACCGCGAAGCGGGACATCATTAGTGCGGAGAACGCAGGGGTCAGCAACTTACTAGGCGTCGTTGGAGTTAAGTATACTACTTGCCGCGCTGTTGCTGAGGCGGCGACCGATCGAGTCTGCAAAATGCTTGGTCGGCCGCTTGGGTGTGATACGAGCAGACAGCTGCTTGTCGGAGCAGACATCGGAGACAAAGCCGAGTTCGAACAGAAGCTGCTTGAGCGTCATGCGGACGAATATCAACCGGCGCTGCTCAAACAGCTCGCGTCGAACTACGGATCGCTGGCGGAGGATATTCTCCGGCTGTCTGGCGAAATACCTCCAGAGCAGCGGCGGCTTAGTTCTACATGCAGTGTTCTGGCCGCTGAAATTATGTACGCAGTTGAACAGGAGATGGCCCTTACACTTGAGGACGCCGTCTTTAGAAGGACCCCCCTCGGGACGGCCGGTTCTCCGGGGAGCGAAGCGCTTGAACGAGCCTCAGAAATTGCGGCAGAGAAACTGGGCTGGGATCATGACGAGAGGCAGCGTCAGTTGAGGGCTGTGCTGCAGCGCTTCCCACTTGCCGCATAAGGCTCCGCTCAATATTCAATTAGTGCCCGCGGGACTTGAGAAGGATCGGAATTACTTTGTGCCGTTCTCCGACTTGATTGCGGTCGCGTCCGAGAGGCGCGATATGCCAATCCCATTCTGCACCGTATTGCGCATCGTAATTAGGAAACAGCTCCTGAAGAGCGAGCTGGTCCAGTATCTCGTGTCCTAGCAGCGCGTCGATTTGTTCAGTTACTTCATTGCCGGAATCGTCACGGTAATAATGCTCGTAGCGGTAATCTGTGATGACTAGAATGAACCTCGCTCCGCTCGCTCGTAAGTCGCGAAGATGCTGCTCGACGAGTGACTTGGCTGAAGGGATAAACGCTGCAAGCCAGTGCTCTTCGTTTTGCAGCACGTGTTTTGCGCCGAAGGTGGTCTTAAGCTCAGTCTCGACAATATGCTGCCAATAGACTGGAAGCTGGCTCAATAAGTTGATCGACAAGACCGCGTCAAACTCGTCGTGACTTAGGAAGGCACTTGGTGGAGTCATTTGTAGATCTGGGCTAGCTGCGAGGTAGTCGAGCGCCTGGTCCCAAGATTCACTTTTGGATAAGTGAGAACGCAGTGCGTGCAGCCTGGGTAAAAGCACACAGGTTATGTCGCCAATGTGGAAGCTGAATTGGGAGTGGGGGGGCAGCATTTTGCTTGCACGCTTCCAATACCGCAGACACTGCGGGTCGGCATCGAATAAAGATATATCTGTAAAAGCATCAGCTAGGTCTTCTAGGGCTACGTCATACAGCCGCCCAGCACCCAGCACCGCAAGGCTCTCTCCTTGTGCACCGGATTTAATGCATGATTTTTGAAAGTTTTTTGAGTTCTCGAGGTGGGGGTCCCAGAACTGGGCCAGCCGTTTGCGGCGACGCTCAATGGCCAGTCCGGAGACTAGGAAACCTAGGTCTGCGAGCTGAGGGTATATTAGCCGTGAGCCAAAAAATCTTAGTGTTTTAAGCATTTTGCCAACTTACGCATACAAGATCTTTTTTGTCAGTAGACCCCTGAATTACCCTAGCCCTGAATGTCGAACTCGGGCAATATTTACATTTACTTGGTAAAGTATTAGTGTTGCCGCGTTGTTTCACCAGAGTATATCCCTTACCGGAGACTTTTAGGATGCGCAGCCAGCCCCTCCTCAGAACGAAATTCACCAAGATGTTCTCAGTTTTAGTTTTCTCACTGAGCTTGTCTACAATTGCCGCAGCAGACCAGCTGCCCGAATATCAGCCTCGCAACATTGGTAAGACCAGCTTAAGTTCAGTCGGCTCAGACTCGATGGAGAACCTGGTCGACTTGTGGGCCAAGGAGTTTGGCAAGTTTCATCCGGAAACCGATATTCAAGTTGTCAGCCGCGGCTCGGCCAGTGCCCCTGCCGCTCTGATCGAAGGGACTGCTGATGTAGGGCCGATGGCTCGACCGATGAAGTCAGTTGAGCTGGACAAATTTAAGCGCTCCTACGGTTTTGAGCCGACGCAAATTCGCACCGCGATGGCTGGGGTCGCAATTTACGTTTCTAAGAACAATCCAATTAAATCGATTAGCTTTGAAGAACTCGATGCGCTGTATTCCAAGTCTTTGAATCGGGGCTCTAAGGCGGTGATTACTTCCTGGAAGGATCTTGGAGTTGAGCAAGGGCTCGCTTCCAGTGACGTCATGGCTCTTGGTGCGGGATTGAATTCGTATACACGATCTTTTTTCCGTCAGCAGGT
>JAGRAN010000059.1 GCA_020434585.1 Bdellovibrionales bacterium | reverse complement strand
CTCTTGAGCGTTTTGAGGACTCGTCTGCGGGATTCGTCGACGAGCGATACATGGTAGCCGTCCAGCATGCACCCGTCGCTGGCGAGATGAACTTCGATTATTCCGCGCTCGTTTTCTGACAAGTCGATTTGTTTGGTTTCGTGGGAACGTGGGAAGCCGACTTGCATCATCGCAGCCTGAGCCTGTGAGGCCCCGCTTACCATCGATGCGGCCGCCAGAAAAACTAAGCACTTAATCACAGGATGGAACTTCATAACTCTCCAAGTCTTGGCTCCGACTGTTGTGTCTATATTTTCGTCAAAAAAGCGTTAAGTTATTAGGATTTATTTCAAAAAAAACGCCCCGCGGTTTTAAGCCCCGGGGCGCTCGTCAAAAGTGACGTCAGGAGGATGAGGATTGCAAAAACTGTATAGTTGCGAGTTATTGCTTATTTGCTGAAGTAGACGGGGGGCTGGGGATTGGTATTCAAATATTTTTCTAAAAATATTAACGCACTACGCAGATAGGGAATTATCAGCGCTTTTCAAATGCAGCCCGCTTATGCCATACGTTCGCTTCTATGAACGCTCAGCAGCCTATAGAAGAAGTAAACTCGTTTCCGAGCCCCGAGCCTGCGGTTCGCCGTAAGCTGTCTGATATCCTCGGCACGGTCTTTTCCGAGAATTCCAATATTCATACTTACGGCGAGCTCGTCGATGAGCTTAGCCATCACGGCATGGCAGTAGTGCTGATTATCTTCTCTATCCCCTCTGCGCTGCCCATTCCGGCTGCAGGTTATTCCACAGTCCTCTCTATACCGCTGATGGTAATTGGGCTGCGGGTGCTCTTAGGGAAGGATACTGTCTGGCTGCCGGAGAAGATGCGCAATCGGGAATTTCGGGCGGACAAACTCGCTAAGCTTAAGCGAGCGATGCTCAAACTGGTGCTTTTAATTGAGAAGTTCTCAAAACCTAGGTACGCCGCGTTCGTTAAATCCAGCTCAACCCGAATTTTTCTTGGACTCCTGATTTGTGCCCTTTCTGTTTCGATGGCACTGCCGATACCGGGAACAAACACTTTGCCCGCCGGCGGGATTTTTCTGATTGGCTTTAGCCTGCTGGAAGACGATGGAATCCTGCTGGTTCTTGGAATTTTGTACAGCCTGGTGGCGCTAACTCTTTCAACGCTGATTATTTGGTTTGGATACGAGATAGTCAAAGCGACGATTCATGGACTAATTGGCTGAATCGGCTAGTGTCCTTCTCCTCCTGAACTCTTCTTGGTAGTGCGTTTGCGCTTCTTGCGGGGGGTGCGTTTGTACTCTTCGGGCCGCTTAAATTCTCCAAACTCGACATAGACTGTTTTCGCTAAGGCAAAGCGGTTGCGCGCAATGTAGTTAATAGCGACTTTTTGTCCGGGCTGAATGTCGTCTAGTTTCTTGCGCTGCGAATCAATGTAGTACTTCGTCCCCTTGTCCATATAGAACACTTTATTGCCGATACGCTCTTTAAATGAGCGGACCTCCATTGAAATTCCATCGTCGTGAACTGCTTTCACTGTTCCAAAAAATATCCCCTGAGTGTAGATGGGTTCGTCTTCGGTGCCCTCCTCGGAGAGTGGGTCGACCGGCTGCGCACAGCACGTCGGCACCGCCAAAAAGCCGATGAGCAGCAGGACAAAGAAACGGCTCAAATTCTGAGCGGACATATGGCGCTAAGCTCCCTTTCGCGCCATGTTACTATCCGGAATTATTCGAACCAACAGTTATTTATTTAGACCGTTTCCTAGTTCGGCGTTGCTTCGTATGCTGAGACGGACCTAAGCTTCACGAGATCGCAATTCGGGGCATGACCAGCAGGATTCACAGCGCAGCACTAGTTATCGTCCCGCTTCTACTCGTCGCGTTTGCCTCGCTTTTTCAGCTTTCAGTTACAAATTCGCCGATGAAGTATGCCGGTTTTACGGGCATGAAGTGGGAGATCGTCAATCAGTGCATTGCTGAGGGCGGGCACCGCCTGCTGCAGCCCCAAAATGCTAGCGTCGGTACCTGGATTTTCGGCGGCGGGCAGAATACCGGAGTTTGTATTAGTGAGCCGATCCAATCATTGGGGGAGATTCTCGAACTTGATGTCGCTGGTTATCCGAGCACTGCAGACGACACAGATGTTACGATCGACGTGCGCTTTAAGGACGACGCAAGCGTTCACTCACTTAAACTGCCTGAGACGCGAACCTCCGCCGACGGCACTAAATGGTACAGCCGCTGGTTTAAGATACCCGGCATGGAGCTGGGCCGCGAGTTTGTCGTTTCGGTGCAGGACCAGGCTAGCGTAGATGAGAAAGGTTGGATCGCAGTTCGCGATCGCGTCAATTTCTACAATTTAACAGACAAGCTGCTGCCGATTCGCGAAGCGCTCCAGACGGTGACTGCGCGAGCGACAATCGTAGCGCTGCTGGCTGTGCTGATAGTCCTATTTACCCTGGTCACAATCTGTTCCAACAACAACCGCATGACGCTGTTTATCGGCCTCGCATTTCTGGTTTTTGCCGTGCACTTTAGGCTCGATGCTTATTTTTATTGGGACGAGTGGCACGTGCTTCAGCGCTTTCAAGAACAAGGCTGGAAAAGCGCAGTGATTGCGCACAATGAACACTTTATCCCGCTGTTTTTTACGATGTACTTTGCGGAAGTCTTTTTGTTTAGAGACTCGTACGTATCCTATCTAATGACATCACTGCTGCTGCATGTGATTAATGCGTATCTTCTGGCGAGGCTGCTCAGCCGTTTCGCCCCCGCAACCAAGTACACTGAATCTGCGGCACGCTTGAGCGGAGTGATGTTCGCGCTTAGCTCGATATGCAGCGAACCTGTGCAATGGGCGTTTATGCAGTCAGTGCTTGCAGGAACCGCTTGTTCTTTAGCCGCCTTTATTTGCGGCTGGGACTACGTGCAGCGCGGTAGGGTTCGGGATGCAGTTCTATGCTGCGGGGCAATTGTGCTTGGCCCGCTGTTTTTTGGAGGCAGCTTGGCTGCTGTTCTGCAGCTTGCTGTGCTGGTGCTAGTCCTAGAGCCGGCAGTGCTTGCCGACGGCGGCCGCAGGGATGTTGGTGCCGACTACATAGTTGTTGATCGCAAGAAGCAGCTATTTGTTGTCGTGCTCGTAATGTGGGCTTTTATTGCGACCGTCTATTTAATAAATCAAGACGGTGCTGGGCACGGGCTGAGCCGCAAGAATTTGCACGCGATGTTTGAGTACCCAGAAGAAATTTTTAGTTTTCTTGTAGTGGGAACGCAACTTGGCGCGGTCTTGGGTGGAGCGGGGATTTTTCCCGTAGTTGACGCACAGCCGCCAATTCCCATTCTCCCTGACTCCTTTCTTTACATTAAGAGCAACGCCATGCTGCTGCTAAGTGTAGTTTTTGGAGGTCTTTTAGTCGGTGTGTTTTTATTGTGGATCTTAATTAAGCTGCTGGGAGGCATCTCGCGGCGTGAAACTCTGCTGCTACTTGTCGGACAGCTGATGTTGTTCGCATCCCTGCTGCTGCCGGCCGTAGGCCGCGGCCACCTTGGGCCAAGCCAGGCCCTTTGTATGCGCTACATTTATACTGCCCTGCCCTGGTTCTTTGTTTTTATATTGCCTTTTACCGAGCGGCTTGTTCGAAGCGTCCAGGGCGACGGAAGTTTCCTTCACCCAGGACGAACGTTAGCGTCCTTGTTGATTGCTGCGTACTTTGGTTCGCACTTGTTTCACTTATCGCGGTATGATTTTTACACGCAAAACGGAGTGCGCAATAAGCACTTTATTTCTAAGTCTAGCGAGTGGTTTGATCTGCTCGCTACCGATGCGCAGATCGCCCCGGGTGATTTTACCGGAAAGGGTGCGGAGTTCGCGGGCTTGCAGCCAGTGTTTCCTCCTAACCTGGCACCGGATTTCACCCCTGGTCAGGTCTACCGTCTGCTGCACTGGCTGAATTCGGAAAAATATCCAAAGAAGAAATGGTTGTATGCGAGCTCGCCTTAGTTCTCTTGTCTAAGCGCCGCAAGCTTGGGGCTGTTGAATCCGACCCTATCCCTGAGTGCTTCTCGAAGTCGTAGCTGTGCTTCGCGGGGGATTTCCCTGTCACCTATTGTAGAGGCGGAATCGACTACAAACTTGGTCTGAGCAACGGACTCTTGGCACAAGGGGCAGGCTGCTAAATGGGCGTCGAACTTTGTACGAAGTGCATGCAGCATTTCGCCGTCGACATAGCAGCTTGTAAGCGCTCCAACGTCGGAGCACTCGAGCTCAGTCAGCTCCAAAAACGGAGCTTGAATTGGGTCTATTTCTGCTGACACGCGCTTTTCCTCGTCCACTAACTACAGTCTCTGTGGTCAAGTATTCAGTGATTCCGATCGCAACAGATATCCATAAGATTCGCAAATTTTAAACCGGATAAATTTCAGTAGCTTAAGACGCTGAAAATGGCGGGTTTTGGTTTAATTCGCTGTATACATAGGACTTTACCCCACGCGGGGTTTCGCCAACTATTCTTGGACAAATTTGTATCCCACACCATGAACGGTCAGGATATGGCGCGGCGTGTCCGGAATCGGCTCGACCTTCTGTCTTAATCTAGCGATGAAGTTGTCTACGGTTCGGGTGGTTGGGTAATTGTTATAGCCCCAAACGTGGTCGAGCAACTGGTCGCGTGTAAACGGGATGTCGGGTTTACTTGAAAGGCAGCGCAGAAGTTCAAACTCTTTGGCGCTGAGCACGATATCGGTTCCTGCCCGCTGAGCACGGTAGCTTTCGAAATCTACAATCACGTCACTGAAGGAAAGTCTGCTTTGCAGCGGATCGTCCGGATCTACTATTTGTTCAGGCTGGCGGCTGCTTCGGCGCAGCAGTGCTTTTACTCGGGCAAACAGTTCACGCATGCCGAAGGGTTTCGTCAGGTAGTCGTCTGCACCGATTTCAAGGCCGACAACTTTATCGACTTCAGCACACTTCGCAGTCAGCATAATAATTGGAGTGATTACGCCATCAGCTCTTAGACGGCGGCAGACTTCTAGCCCGTCCATGCCCGGCATCATTACATCGAGAATAATTAAATCGGGAGCTAAGTCGCGTGCTGTGTCCAGGCCTTGGATTCCATCGCTGCACGCGACTACATCGTAGCCTTCACACTCAAGGTTGTCCTTCAAGCCGCTTCGAACGACATCCTCATCTTCGACGAGCAGGATTTTATACCCACTGTCACTCACAGCTCTACAAGTGCCTCCTCTACGAACTTAGTCTTTGCTAGGGTGAGTCTTGATTGACCTTCCGATCCACTTTTAAGCGTAACCCCTGAGACGAGCTGAATCAAGCACAAAACTACTTATCAAAACTGCTCGCCTAATATTTCTGACTACTTACTACCCTAATCCTAAGGTGCAAGACGATACATCAGGACCGGAGCGCTGCCAGTCGTTCGATCAGCTAATCCAAGCACCAAATGATTCACACCATCGAGAAAGGCCCTGACGCCGCTCTTTTTCTCGGGGAGGATGATTTCCGGCTCGCCTTGGATGCCCGCAATTTCAAGCACCGTGGCAGCGGCTTCCTCAAGACCTCCGGCCTCGTCGACTATTCCGAGTTCAATCGCCTGGGAGCCGCTGATAATTCGTCCATCGGCAAACTCTCGGACCTTTTCCGTTTCTAGTCCGCGCGAAGTAGCAACTAAATTCAGAAAATCATTATATGCTACATCGATGACTGACTGCAGGAAGGAGCGATCGTCTGCGGTCATTTCTCTGAACGGGGAGCCGGCGTCCTTTAGTTTACCGCTTTTAATCACGTTCATTTTGACTTCAAAGCGCTCCATGATCTTCGCAAAGTTGGGCACGGCGAGGATCACGCCGATCGAACCGGTCAAAGTGCCCGGGTTGGCGTAAGTTTTTTGACATCCGAGTGAAGCCAAAAATCCGCCGGATGCAGCAATCGAACCCATTGCGCAAACGATCGGCTTGGATTTTTGAGCGTTCTTAAGAAAGCGATAAATCTCTTCTGACGCGCCGACTGCGCCGCCTGGTGAGTCGATGCGAACGACGATGCCTTTAATCTTGTCGCTATCGACGTGTCGCTTGAGTTCTCGGTAAAATTCGTCGGAGGAGACTATTTCGCCGCTGATGTCGACGACGCCGACTGCGCGATCTGTTTTGACGTCAGCAAAATCTTCCTGGTCCATGTTGCCGGTCAGCAGCATGACGATGCCGAAAATCCCCATAACCATGCCTAGTCCAATCAGGCCAAAAAAACCCCAAACCAGGACTTGTAGAACTTTTTTCAATGTATCCATCTAAGTTACCTCCCTCCGCGCTCGCATCGGAGTTTATTCGAAATTTTCCGGATAGACCAGGTGAAGCTTTGCCTAAGGCCCCAGCGAACCTAGCAATCTTCTAAAGAATCCCGGTGGCTTAGTCGATGATTGATCTGGAGGACTTCATTTCGTGGTTACCACCATTCTGAACGCGGATCCGGCGGCGATAAAGGCGGTCAAACTGACCCAGACGCCGAGTCTTGCGCAGATTCTGCCGGCCCTCAATGTTGGCGACTCCCTATCCTTCAGCGTGCGCCAGAATCTTGGAAATGGCCGCGGGACAATTAGTATCGACGGACAGCAAGTTACTGCAGAGCTGCCTGCAAATCTGAAAGCCGGCGATGTGGTCGAGGCCGCTATCGAGGAAACAGGGCAAAACGTAGTTCTAAAAATATTGAATGTCGGGAAGCCTCTTCCAGCGGCGCGTCCGGCTCTCCAAGACGTTGTTGCAAAGTCGATCGAAAACTTGACTCGCCTGCCCAAGGCGGTTGGCACCGGTGTAGGGGCAGAACCAGTTACATTGGATGAGGCTCTAAGTCATCACAGAATTACAGAGCAGCAGGTGCACCGCGTGCTGAGTAAGCTAGGCGAAGCTGCGGATTTGCAAAACCCGACGACTGTTCTTGCGCAAGTTCTCTCGGCAACGAAAGGCGAGATGGCAGGTCCGCTCAAAGAGGCCGCCGCCGCAGTAAAGGAACTAGTTGCTGAATTGTCCAGGCCGGTGCCGGCTCGAGTGGCGAATGCGCTTCATATCGAGTTAATTCAGCTGCAAAAGGCATGGCCGGAGCTTGAGCCAAATGAACGTAGATTTGCGCTCGAAAAACTGATTGGCACGCTTGAGCGCAATTTGGACGAGGTTAAGCAAGACGGAGCTGCGAAGGTTAAAAACGCACTGGTCGATGCAGCAAGCGAGATGGTTAAACTTGTGACGGAAACTCACGAAGATCATCCGCCAGCTCGTCTGAGCAAACTAATCAATTCTCTTGAAACTCAGCTTAATAATCTTAACAACAAGGACAAGGCCGATCCCTCGACACTTAATAAGCTGCAAGACGTATCAATGCGATTAGAACAAATGGCGGCAACTCAGGAAGTTCTTAGCCAGCTTAATCCGGTTATGCAGGCGCTCGGTGAGCCGGCACTCGTGCTGTTTCCATTCTTGTTTCAAGGCTTTCTAACTCATAGCCAAGTTACGCTTGAAGCGAAGAAGCCTTGGGGGAAAACAGACGAGAATGGCAAAAACGGCGGCGGCCGAGGAGGAGAGCCGTTTCAGCGAATTCAACTCAGTGTCCCTCTTCCGTCGCTTGGAAGTATCGGTGTGGATGTAGCTCACCGTCCTGAGGAAATATTGGTGCGCATCACTGCCCCCGACGCCAACAGCGCAGGGTTTATTGAGTCTCGTCTTGAAGGGCTTGGCGAACGACTGAGGACAATCGGGTTTAAGAAGACCGAACTTTCGACTGCTGTTGGGGAGGTCGTTCCGCCTGTCCCTGAGTGGAGTGGAGCTGACGCAGATGGCAGCGGCATTATAGCGTAACGGCGAATCTCTTCGTTGAGTAATCTACCCAGCTCGGATATAGTCCCCTCGCCTGTAGTCGAGTAAGGGATTATCTGTTGAGCACCGCCCCCCAAAAAGCTGCTTCTGATTCGCAACTGAATCTGGAGCTTTTGGTTGAGCAGGAAGGTGACTATCTGTATCACTTTGCACTAGCTCGGGTTCGCAATCAGGAAACAGCAGAAGAACTAGTTCAGGACACCTTTCTCGGTGCAGCCAGGTCTCTGGATAGTTTCCGCGGACAATCTTCACCGCGAACCTGGCTAACCAGCATTCTCAAGCACAAGATTCTTGATTATCTTCGGAAGAAAGCTCGAAATCGAGAGGTCCAGTTTGAGGATCTCGGCGGCGACGAGACCAATGCTTTTTTTGATGAAACGGGGCATTGGGCAACCGGAGCCGTCGAATGGAGCAGGGACCCAGCCTTTAAATTTGAGCAAAAAGAAGTCATGAACGTCTTGATGTCGTGTATTGACTCTTTGCCAGAAAAACTTCGCACCGTATTCTATCTTAGAGAGGTTGATGGGCTCTCGACCAAAGAGCTCCAGGATACCCTCGGGATTTCGTCGAGCAACGCGTGGGTAATGCTTTATCGCGCCCGAATGCGTTTACGCGAGTGTATGGAACAGAAATGGTTCAATTCTAAGGATCTGCCCTAATGCTGATCAGTCCGATATCGTGCCGGAGGGCAGCCGAACTCGAATCGAAGTCGATGGAGCAGCCACTCAGTTTTTGGGAGCGTATACTGCTTCGTTACCACTACTACATTTGCAAGCACGTGTGCTGCAACAGCTTCAAGGAAAAGCTTGAGTTGATGCGCTCTGGCTGCAAGAAGATGAGCCGCGAGTGTCAGGACCCGCCTGCAGAGTCACCCTGCCTTTCGAAAGACTGTAAGCGCAAGATACTCGACGCGCTGAAGTGCTGCGATTCAGACAAGGAATAGCAGCAGCTTAACTGGTCTAAAACAGCGTATAAATAAACGGCGCAACTGCTGAGGATTCGGTGAACACGATTAGTGCACCTAGCAGAATCAGCACCAGAATGATTGGAGCCAGCCAAAACTTTTTGCGAACTCTAAGGAAGTCCCAAAGAGTTCCAGCCATTCTCATTTTGCCCATCGGTTAAAACTCCCGCTTGTAGCTTTCTTTATCTGGCGTTCCTTCGTGGGTGACCCAAAACGAGTCCCCCTCTGCCGCAGCCATCGCCGACAATGGGCTCTTGCCCAAAGCCCGCATGATGAACCCAATGGGTGTCAGTACGGCATAGTAAATTAAAAACAAGAACACATATGCGTTGATTTGCCCGATTTTGTGGGCGATGCGAATCCAAACTCGATAAACGGGCTTAAGCGCAGCATGGACTGCGACACCGCTAATCAAAAAGTACGCAGCTAGACCGAGCAGTACCGGGGAGTTCCCCGTCTTGAAATAGAAGAACTTAAGTGTCCAAAACACCAACAAGATGAGGCCAGCCCCGACACCAAAGACACGCAGGTTCTTGGGCGATTCGGGCAGGGGGCCCTTGTCTTCGTAGTTTCGATTTGCGCCGACTACTTCTTCCATACTAATCCAGCTCGAATTCCTCTTTCCAGTCGCCCTCTTCTTCCCAGGGCTTCTGCTTGGTCTTGTCTAGTATGCAGTTGCCGATAACTAGATAATCCATTTCTGTGCGCATGAAGCAGCGGACTGCGTCTTCTGGTTTGCAGACAATTGGTTCGCCGCGCACGTTAAATGATGTGTTGATAATCACAGGGCAGCCTGTCTGCTGATTAAATTCTTTGATTAAGTCGTAGTAGCCGTTGTTGCGATCTTTATCTACCGTTTGTACTCGCGCGGAGTAATCGACGTGGGTAATCGCAGGAACGCTAGAGCGCCTCACGTGCAGTTTGTCGATACCAAAGAGCTTCTGCTCCTCATCGGTCATTTTACGGCGAATGTCTTCTTTGACGGGGGCGACCAGCAGCATATACGGGCTGTCATCTTCCAAATCGAAATATTCGCCGACTGATTCGCGAAGCACGGACGGAGCGAACGGTCTGAAGCTTTCACGGTACTTAATTTTCAGATTCATGATCGACTGCATTTTTTCAGATCGGGCGTCGCCGATTATGCTGCGCGCGCCAAGTGCACGCGGGCCGAATTCCATTCGACCTTGGAACCAGCCTACGACCTTTTCGTTGGCGAGCAGTTCTGCGGTGCGTTTTGCGAGTGATCCGTTTTGGAGCTTTTCGTAATTCATTCCAAGGGAATGTAAAACTTCTTCAATCTGTGAGTCAGAAAAACGCGGACCGAGGTATGAGCCGAATTGACTGTCTGATGCGGTCGTCGGTGTGCGTGGATTGTCGAGGTATTGGTGCCAAGCGAATAGAGCAGCACCCAGGGCTCCGCCAGCGTCACCCGCTGCGGGTTGAATCCACATATTGTCGAAAATCTTGGCTGCGTGAATCTTGCCGTTGCCGACGCAATTAAGCGCGACGCCACCGGCCAGCACTAAATTCTTCATGCCGGTTTCTTTTCGGACGTGTCTCGCGATGCGCAGCATTGCTTCTTCACAAACTACTTGCACGGAGGCTGCTAGATCCATGTGGCGCTGATCGAGCTTAGTCTCTGGGGAGCGCGGCGGCATGCCGAATAACGCATCAAACTTCTCGTTCGTCATCGTCAGGCCGACGCAATAATTGAAATAGTCCATATTGAGCCGGAAGGAGCCGTCTTCGCGCAGATCGATTAGATGTTCGCGAATTAAGTCGGCGTACTTCGGTTCGCCGTATGGCGCCAAGCCCATGACCTTGTATTCACCGGAGTTGACTTTAAAGCCAGTGTAATAAGTAAAGGCTGAATAGAGCAGTCCGAGTGAATGCGGAAAGTGAATCTCTTTATGCAGTTCGATGCGATTTCCCTTTCCGACGCCGTAGCTTGTGGTGGCGTACTCGCCTACGCCGTCGAGCGTGATAAAGGCGGCTTCTTCAAATGGCGAAGGGAAAAACGCGCTGGCGGCGTGACTTTCGTGATGCTCGGTAAAAAGCAGATCCTCGACTTCGGGGAACTCTGCTTCAAGAAGGCTATGAGTCCACAGTTTTTGCTTCAGCCAGACCGGCATTGCTTTGATGAACGACTTAAAACCGCTCGGAGCAAACTGCAGATAGGTGTTCAGCAGTCGTTCGAACTTTAACAGCGGCTTGTCGTAGAAAACGACCATGTCGAGGTCGGACCGCTCACAGCCGGCTTCCGCCAAACAAAACGCCACGGCGTTTTCGGGAAAGCGCTCATCATGCTTCTTGCGAGAGAAGCGTTCTTCCTGTGCTGCGGCAATGACTTTGCCGTCGACAACCAGGGCCGCGGCGCTGTCATGGTAAAAAGCTGAAATGCCTAAAATCTTCATGCTGCTTGCTTTTGCTAAATTGAAACGCTGTGAAAGCTAGCAAAATACGACAAATTTGCCTACCAAAACAGGATCCCTGACCGGCCTGAATATCGCGCTCAAATCTCTCCGAGTCTAAGACGGACGCCACCACCGAAATATGCTAATTACCGACTGTGTCAGTAGGTTTCAGTGGGGGCGTCCAATTACGCGCTGCTAGTAGCGGTAGTGGTCCGGTTTGAAAGGTCCGTCGACCTGCACACCGAGGTATTCCGCCTGCTCGGCAGTCAGCTTAGTCAGCTTCGCGCCAAGTTTGGGCAAATGCAGCGCCGCGACTTTTTCATCAAGATGCTTAGGCAGCACGTGAACACCGATAGGATACTTCTTCGTTTCCGTCCAAAGGGCGATTTGTGCCAGCACTTGGTTGGTGAACGAGGACGACATTACAAAACTCGGGTGTCCTGTTGCGCAGCCGAGGTTAACCAGCCGGGCTCGGGCCAAAACGATCAGGTTGTTGCCGTTCGGCAGCGTGAAGCGGTCTACCTGGGGCTTGATGTTTGTTTCAGTGACGTCAGGCTGTTCTTCCAGCCACTTGATTTTAATCTCTGAATCGAAGTGTCCGATGTTGCACAGTATCGCGTCGTTCTTCATCTTCACGAAGTGCTTCTCGGTAATAACGTCCATGCAGCCCGTTGAAGTAATGAACATGTCTCCCTGCGGAGCGGCTTCTTCCATAGTTACTACTTCGTAGCCTTCCATGCAGGCTTGGAGTGCGCAGATCGGGTCGACTTCTGTAACCAACACACGTGCACCGGCTCGAGCCAGGGCTTGAACGCAGCCTTTACCTACATCACCGAAGCCTGCAACGACTGCGATTTTACCTGAAATCATTACGTCGGTAGCGCGCTTGATGCCGTCGACCAGTGATTCACGGCATCCGTAGAGGTTGTCGAATTTTGATTTGGTGACGGAATCGTTGACGTTGATTGCCGGAGCTTTTAACTGCTCGTTGGCGTGCATGCGGTAGAGTCGGTTAACTCCGGTCGTGGTTTCTTCCGAAATGCCACGAACATGCTCCATCATCTCGGGGTATTTGTTGTGAACCAGAATGGTCAGGTCGCCGCCGTCGTCGAGAATCATATTGAGTGGTTCGCCGTCGAACTTCAGCGTTTGCTCGATGCACCAGTCGTATTCTTCTTCTGTTTCCCCTTTCCATGCGAAGACCGGAATGCCTCGAGCGGCGATCGCTGCTGCTGCATGATCTTGAGTAGAGAAGATGTTGCAGCTTGACCAGCGAACTTCAGCGCCCAGTTCAATCAGAGTTTCGATGAGCACAGCAGTTTGGATTGTCATGTGGAGACATCCGGCGATGCGTGCGCCGCTAAGCGGCTTGGATTTGCCGAACTCTTCGCGCAGGGCCATCAGGCCGGGCATTTCGTTTTCGGCGATTTCAATTTCTTTTCGGCCCCAGTCAGCGAGGTTGATATCAGCTACTTTATAATCTTCGGCCATTTGCGGTGCAGAGCCCCCTTTCGCATTAACTTTGTCGGAAAAATGAGCGTTAATAATAGCCTATTTGCTATTCGGGGCAATAGGTGATGGGGCCGGTTTTAGCGGCAGAATGAGGAGGTTCGCCCACCCTTGCAGAAGGTGTTTTCGAGGAAGCCTTGATGGTCTTCGATGTGTCGTGAATGCAGCGGTGAAGTATCGACAAATTCAACACGCTCCCCGCTAGTAAGTTCGTGAAGACCGATTGCCATTGTGCAGGCGGCTGTCATCAGCCCCATAATTAAGCAGAGCTGCGCCAGTCTAGGGTGTTTCCGGGTAAAAGATTCCCGGGACTCGAGATTTTGGCGACGCTTCGGAGTTTCATCCGCTTCGCGCCTAATAGATGTGACTTTATCGCTTGTCCGTTCGACCGTGTAAGTCGTCCGGGTCATCGGATTGTACATTTGAGGCATATCACCACCGCCGCCAGCAACTCTCTCAACGTTCAATTCAGGACGCTCAATATTGTTATTCTAAATTCTGCGGGCAGTGTGCTCTAAGCTCTTGCGGGGGTATTTGGAATTAGCACATTAATTTTCAGGACTTAGCGCTTTGCGTGTCGGCACTGAGCTTGGCAGGTTCCGCTGTCTCGGCCGGGGCATCTAGTTTTTCACGGCGCCATTCCTCGTCGGCTCGGTACAGAAAGGCCAGAATTTCGGCTACGGCCTGATAGGTTTCGGGCGGGATTTCGTAACCTACGTCCAGTTGAGACAGGATGTCAGTCAGCGAATCGTCCTCACGTATTGGAACGTTGTTTTGATTAGCTAATTCGATTATTCGCCGCGCGATTTCTCCGGCTCCGGAAGCGACGACTTTCGGTGCACGTTCGTCCTTGCTGTAGCGCAGCGCTATGGCTTTTTTTCGTTTGTATTTGGATTCAGGTTGCTCTTCCGGCACAGGTTAGCCCTTGTCGCTTGGTAGGCGCCAACCCCCCTTTCGCGGCGCGTCTTCGTCGTCGTCGCCGAACAGCAGCGCATTGCTTCGCTCGTAATCCTCTAGGGCTTGCTCGAAACTTAAGGTTGAACGTTCGGTATACTGTTCGATAAAGAAGTCGACCGAGCGTTTGGCGTGTTCCATGGCGCGCTTAAGATCGCGATCTACCGGTTGGAGCTTATCGCCGTTTTTCTGAAAAGCTTCACGAAAGAGCTTGTATAAATCGTCGGCCGTTGCCTCGTCGCTCCAGCTCATCTGCTCAATTTCGCGATGAGCGCGCGATCTTCGACCTTCTCGCAGAACGATGAAGCGTGAAACAAACGCAGTGCGCAGTGCTACTCGCATCAATTCCGGATCGCGCTTGGCGCCGGCGCGCCGCTCGAAGTTGGAAAGGTTGCTGACGATGCTCGAGTAACTCATTTAATCACTTACGAATTTTACGCTTTTTAGAGCAATATTAAGTGGTTCCATCGCGGCGCTTTTGCTAACCTTATCCCGACGACGTGCCCTTACACTTAAAGATCGTCACTTTGCTCGACTTTCTTAAGCCAAACACGTCTATGCGTAAGTGTTCAACATCATTGACTTTTTCGGTGACGTGATGAAGCGATTGCTCTCCCTCCTTCTGGGCTCCACGACTGCAGCGGTCCTGTTGCTCCCCTATTCGGCCGCAGCCCAGGTTGTGATCTCTACGACAGCTGAGCAGGTCTACGACTCAAACATCTACTTAGAAAGCGGAGACCGGATAGAACTTCCGCCTGGAGCGGTGATTCCCGGTGGCGGAACGGTACTGCCAGAGGACCTCGATGGTGAAGAGAACGATGACCTCATAACGCGAGTCGGCGTCGATCTAAGCGGCGGACACGTTGTCGGCAATGGCAATTTGGATTTCGTCTATGACGCAGGTGTTGGTGCGATTTTCTTTTGGGAAAATACCGACGAAGACCGAATTACGCTTGATACCTTTTTTGAATTGCGTTCGCGCGAAAAGTTTTTAGCCAAACCGCTTGTTGCTTCATTGTCGAGCGGATTTGCATCAGGTGGTGCGGATATCGCCGTTGCTGAAGGTACCGCCGCCAGCCAAATTCAAACTCATACAGCCGAGTTTTCTTTCGGTGCAGAAGAATGGCAGTGGACTCGTTCTTCTTACGCAAACGTGATGTATCGCCTAACTCGGCATGATTTTCTCGGCGAGTTTTTGCTCTCTGATCGCGAGGACGACAGACGCGAACCGACTGGCTCCGACTATTTCGCAAACTCAGTCGATACGAGCTATGTCTACTCCCTCGCACCTGATACGGACGTGAACATCGACGCCTTCGGGACACTGATCAACTTCACAGGCACCGACTCAAACGGTGAGCTGCTCGTAGAAGAGAAAGATCGCATCGACTACGGTGCACGAGTGGGCTTTACGAAGCTCTTTTCTCAAAAGCTTGAGCTGCGTGGTGCGGTCGGAGCGGATTTGTCGTACCTGGTTGATGAGCCGGATCCAGTGTTTGTAGAGGTTATCAATCCCGACGGAACGACTACCACGGTAATGGATAATCCTAGCCGCAACAGTTCGTCCCTGGCGTTTGATCTCCGCCTGACTTACCAAGCGCTCGAGCGCACAGTGGTCTCAGCCTTCGTTGACCAGAGCAGCGGCGTAGACACCGACGGTTCGCGCATCCTTGTGCGCTCTGTAGGAGCGAACTTGTCTCATCGCCTAACGCAGGATTTCTGGTTATCCGCAGCGGGTCGCTTCCAGCAGTTTGAGGAAGGTGATGAGTTAAGCGATTCGACCGACAGGTTTGACGCCTCAGTATCAGCGCGCTACGCCCTGCGGCCAAACATGTCGCTTGTGGCAGGATATAACTTTACCGACCAGAGTGCAGGCACGGCGTCTGACCCGCTTGTCTCGACTGACAATGACGATTACACGGTTCACCGCCTCTTTCTGTCATTTAACGTCGGATTCGTCGGTCTTCCAAGCTGATAAGGTCTTTCTCGACTCGACGATTTTAGGTGCCTCGCGAATTACTTCCTCGCTCAGGAATTTTGCGAGGGGTTCGCCGATAGTTTTGTAGCCGAATGGGGTGAGTCGGTTGTGGTCGTAGAACAGCTCTTCCGCCCTAAACGGACGCAGAACCGGAAGCAAATCGAAGAAAGCAAATCCCATCTCCGAACAAAGCGCGGCGAGCTTTTTCTGCGGCACATCGTCCACGAATTCAGCTCCAACCTGATAGGGCACCGGCACTGCCATCACCGCGATTTTAAATCCGTGCTTTTTGGAGAGCTGTTTTAACTCGATGAAATTCTTGATGACTGAGTCCCAGGAGTCGTCTTTCCAGGCTGCGCCCCAGTCATACTCCGCTAGATTAACGAGTTGATCGAAAGCTTCTTTTGAATGTGCCCAGTCCAATGAGTACTGCGAGCTGACCCAACGAAAGCGTTTGCCGTAATCTCCTTCAAGCCAGCGTCGAATCGCCAGATAACGGAAAAAAGCTGAGGCAGCAACGCTGTAGCGCCCCAGGAATCCTCCGCTTGTCAGACCCAGGCCGACGCTCCATGGACGAAGACTGTCATCAAGCGAAAAAGCAACGAGCACGTAGTCGGGCGAGTGCTCGATGCCGCGGTCTTTTAAGATGTTCACGTATTCCGTAAGGCCGATATCGCTGACGCCGGCATTGACGACTTCTACAATCCTGTCCTGATAGGTGTCAGCCAGGGCTTTTTGAAGCTGTTCGCTGAGGGACTCTTTAACGGGAATATGGTCGGCGAAAACAAAGGAGTCGCCAAGCAGTAAAACTCGTAGCTCGTTATCGCGTTTACCGAGTGGTATTTCGTCGTCGCGAAAACCAAGAGCATTGACCATGATCGGGACATCGAGGCCGGTCAAGTAATGGTGGCGCAAAACTACCCGAGCATCTGGGTAGAGCCGGCGACCGGAGTGCTCATCAAAGTCGATCAGGAAGTCGCCGTTGACCTCGAGGTGCTGCATTAGATTCTTGGGGTGCATTAGCTCTGTGTATGTGGAATTAGAGCGGGCGAAGATTTCGACGCCAAGGAAGATCATCAAGCTTGCAGCTAGAATAATCGACACGGCTGGTGAAAGCCGTCCAGACTCAGAAGCACGGGGCCGGGGAATGATAATCATGCCCTCTACTCTAGTGTTTATAACTTTTTAGCGCCAGTTTCGGATTATTCGTCAGGATCTCCCGGAGGCGTCTGGTTATCGTCGCCGCCGTCGGTTCCATCGCTTCCTGTACTTGAGCTGGAGGAACTGCTAGTTGATGAGGAGCTGCTGCTCGAACTCGAGGAACTACTTGAGCTAGATGATGAGCTGCTTGCGCTGCTGGAAGGCGGCTGCTGTGGTCCTTCGGGGGTGCAGTCGCCGTCACTGTCGTCTGTGCATTCGGGAGGCTCAACGGGTTCGCCGTCGGCGCCAGAACTAGAACTGCTTGTAGACGAAGAAGAAGACGAAGAGCTAGAGGAACTGCTGGAGCTCGACGAGCCTTGATCGCTTCCGCTGGAGCTCGAAGAAGAACTGGAAGATGATGCAGAACTTCCACTGGAGGTAGAGCTTGAGGTACTGGCGCTAGAACTTCCGTTCTGCGGCGGGTTGCTAACCGGCTCCTCAAAAATCTGAGCCTGAAAGTCGACCTCCTCCCCAACTACAGTTCCGTCGACCATCACGGTCACAGCACTGTCGTCTTCTACATTAAGGGCACCAAGGTTGAGAGTCGCGTTAAAGGCGGCGCCGCTGCTGTCCGTTCCGCTAACGCTTACGGTAAAATTATCTCTAACCTGCGAGTTCTCCTCCTGGGGGATCTCAATCATGTAGCCGCCGTCTGAATCCGTCACAGCGGATTGCTGGCCGACAGAGACAGTTGCACCGGAAATCGGCTCACCAGCGTTATTTTTAATGGTTCCGGTAACTACGGTTGTTCCTGGGTCGGTATTTGTGCCGCTGATTCCCCCTCCGCAGGCAGCGAAGAGCCCAATCAGCACGGCTAGTGCGGAAAAACCTAAAACGCGGCGCATACACCCTCGGCGAAACACGGACAACCTCATGAGAGCCGGGCTCCCATCTTCTTATTGTATCAGTACCGGCTCTGATAGGTGAGTTTTTTATCGGCCGAGGGAAAAGGTCTGCTTGATGCAGTTTTGCTAAGGCATTGAAAACACTTGATGTTTGAAACGGGACCGTCTGAGCCTAATCTGCGGCTCTGAAAATAAACGGGATTTTTTCCCATTTGAAGCGCACACAATCAGTGGATTGTCGTATAATACTTTGTGAAGGGTGTCACACAACTTCGGGAAAGTACGTCGGTTAAGGGAACTGAATCTGTGCGTTTCAAAAAGGGTGTGGCATTTTGCAACTCTCTCTCCTGTACCTGGTCGCCTGGCAGCACGCCCCCTCTCGCTGCCAGGCTTTCTTTTTTTATGGGATAAGTTTTCCTATCCTCCACTGCTTCGCGATAGAGGAATTCGTGCACGTTTAACGTGCACGTGCACGTGCACGAAAATGACGAAGTGTACGCGCTAAGGACTCACCGCTCAAAGTTCAGAAGCAAAACCACCCGCCACGTCCGCTCTTCATCCACCGTGCGGCTTTTTTCTTGAACTTTGAACGCTAAGCCCTTAGCGCGTTAGCGTTTCCCTTTGTCGTTCCAATCCTGGAATTATTTAGATCCTATTTACAGCAGGTTCACCACTTCGTTGAGCAGTTCATCGATGTTTCCGATGATTCGCGAGCTGCCCTGGAAGCCCCGCTGCAGAGAGATGAGCTTAATAAAATCTGATGCCAAGTCTGAAGTCGACAACTCCAGCGACTGCGGACTAAGCGCACCGAACTGACCAGTCGTCGGTAGACCAACTACCGGTTCACCGGAGGTAATCGTTTCGCGGTAGAGCGAGCCGGATGTTCGTGCCAACCCTTCGGGGTTTGAGAACCTAGCAAGCGCGAGTGTTCCGATAGTGGTCGTTTGCCCGTTGTTCAACTGTGCAAACACAGTTCCGTCTTCAGCGATGCTGAACGATACAACCTGTCCGCCACCGGTTCCGTCTTGTGAAATACTGCTTGGAGATGACGGAATCGCAAACTGAGAAAAGTTTGAAAAGTCTAAGTTAATGCTTCCGTCAGTGGCGCCTCCAGACCAGTCGATAGTCACTGGATTTGCAAATCCCGCCTCGTCTGTCGCTGAAAGAAGAGTTCCATCAGTATTGAACTGTAGAACAGTTCCGTGAACTTGGTACGGAAGTCCATCGGTGGCGTTAGGAGAAGTCGCTTGGTCGATATCTGACCCATCAACATACGAACGGACAGTGTACTGGTTGTTCGCTGTCTTAAAGTAGAAGGTCGTAATCGTATGTGAGCCACCAAGCGAGTCAAATACGTCAACGAAGGTTGAAAAGATATCTTCCCCTCCCACATTCGCCAAACCTGCGAATGTTGTCGTTGCGGCACCATTTGTCGGGCTACGTGTTGCCGGAGGAGCTACAATAGCGGCGGTCGCGTCCAAGTTACCAGTCACAGTCACTTCAGAAGTTGAAACGTCGTTGGTGTTCACTGTGTTGACGTTAAGTGACTGAAGTCCGCCTGCGCCGCCTACGGGGAAGCCCATAACGCTGTAGCCGTTTTGGTTGAGTAGGTTTCCGTCGGCGTCGACTTTGAAGTTTCCTGCACGAGTGTAGTAACTCGAACCAAGCGCGTCCTCAACGATGAAGAAACCATCACCGTTAATCGCCACGTCGAGGTTGCGGCCGGTGTTTTCAAAAGTTCCTTGGTTAAAAATTGTGGTGGTTGAGAGCACGCTCGAACCGGAACCGACAGTTACGCCGGAGCTGGCACCGCCGCCGATTGAACCTGAGAGCAGGTCCGCGAAGTCGGCGCGAGTTGCCTTGAAACCGGTTGTGTTTGAGTTTGAGATGTTGTCCGCAAGGACAGAGATCGCCGTTCCGTGAGACTGAATTCCGGCTCGACCGGCGAATAGACCATCAGAAATACTAGGCATGCGTAGCCCTCCACTAAGGAAATTAAACCCTTATCTAGCAACCCGACGTCCGAACCAACTACAACAACCTTGACGTCTTCCCCACCGGCCTTGGCTAACTGTTGCCCTTGTATACCTCTACAACATTTTCGAGCGCTATCGGCTCGCCATCTACTAACAACGCTGGTTCAGGTTCCATGACGAATCCTTCGACGGTTCCTGTCACCCGCGCATCAACATCAATAAATTGACCTTGCGGTCCTACGAAAACAGCTCGAACATCGTAAGCGCCGTCGGGTACATCTGCGCCGCTAATCGATACTACCTGCTGGCCCGGCTCTAAATCGCTGAGCTCCATCGAACCGGCAGGCACGCCGTTTTCGTTAATAAAATCTACTCTGCCCGAAACTGCTCCGTCGGGGACGTTCATCACTAGGTTCGGTCCGGAACCTGCGGTGAGCGAAACTTGCTGATCCTGGAGCAGCACCTCGTGTCCGAGGAAGCCGGCCATCATGCCGACAGTGTTGCCTGCACCGGCTGAACCTGAGTCAGCTCCGGCTTCCGGAAGCTTGTCGTTAATGCTGATTAGCTGCTCGAGCTGCGAGAACTGAGCGAGCTGCACAGCGAAGTCTTCCGACTCCATTGGGTTCAGCGGGTCCTGGTTTTGCAGCTGATTTACCAGCAGCATCAGGAATTCTTGCTGAGAAACTGTGTCGTTCGTGATTGATGATAGGCTGCTTTGTTCGCTGCTGCTGGCCTGGGCGGCTTTCACCTTTGCGGCCTGCGCTGCTGCGCCTAGTTTATCAATCGGGTTGCTTCCGTCAGACATTTTTCTGCCTCTAAAAACTCTCTATCTTAAGCTATCCAACCGACTGCCTCCTCCCGGGGAGAAGTGCGAGATTCGGTTTGCGGTACTGCTGCGCCAGTTCCACCGCGGATACTGCTTCCTCTCTCATCGCCTTGGCGGCCCCTGCCTTCAAAGTTCTGTTGGAACAAGAAGGAGTCCGCTGAACGCTCTTGTCCTATACTAACATGAACGTTCTCTGCTTTTAACCCAGTTGCGGCTAGTATCTGCTGCAATTCGTTGGCTCTCGTCCTCAAAATTGCTTCCGCTTCCGGCGTTTCGGGAATTATTCGACCAAAGAGTTCTTCACCTCGGTGAGTTAATCTTACGGTCAAAGCTCCCAACTGCGGCGGATCTAATCGAACGATAATTGTATTACTGTCTTTCGTTCGAACCGCCTCTTCGAGTACTTTTTGTACTCTTTCCATCATCTTCGCCTGCGGGCTGCCAGCTTCTTTTTTCTGCTCGGCTTTCGCGGCGTTCTTCAAAGTTTCGGTGTGCAGCTTCAAATCCGTAACTTTCATTTCGCCTGCCTGAAGTTTAATGCTTCCGTCAAGCGAGCCAGCACTCGATTTAACCGCAGCTTCTAAAATCGCAGCTTGCGGTGCTGCATGCCCCAGGCCAAACAACGCATGCTCTGGGTAAGCGAATTGCTGATACTGCTGCTGGTCCAGAGAACCGTTTTGGCTGTCTGCACCGTTTGTGTTTGCGCCAACTACTTCAACTACCGGAGTAACTGGCTTTACTGCGTCTTGAACAGCTTCAACCTTGCCTCGCGCTTCGCTCTGATTTACTACCGCTTGAGCCAGCTTAGCTTGATTCTTCGCTGCATCGACTATCTCATCCGCCGCTTCACCTACATCGTGAGCAGCCTGCGGAAGAGGCGTCTCGTAATCTTCCTGAGTATTCTTCCCTTCATTTTTGGGAAGTGCCTCGGTTACAGCGTTTTGCGGTGCTGAGGTCCGGGCTTCATGCTGCTGCCTTGCAGCGAACTCGCTTCCTGCGATTGCTGTTTGCTCCGCCCCTACTTCTACTGCTTCCTGCGGGGCGTCGCTCGAGACCACTACTGCTTCAACTTCTGCTTCCGTGCGTTGTTCCGTGTTTGTCTCGATTGAGTCCTCTTCTACCACGATTTCATTGTTGGCAACTTCAACTTCTTTTACGGCAACTGCTTGTTCGGCGGCGGCCTCTGTTTTTACTGCTTCAGAATCCGCTGCCTCTGTTTCCTCGGCGCTCTCTTCTTCCTTAACTTCTTCCCCGGTGTCCTGCGGAGCCGCTGCCAATTCGGTCTCTTCGGACGTATCCTTTTTTACCGGTTCGCGAAGTTGAGCTTTTACTTCCGTGTCTATCGCTGAAACAGGTACTGCATTTACTGCGTCGATTTGGCTGACCATCGCTTGTCCGCTGCCGGCTCCGAGGAGTCCTCTAACCAGCTCTGCAAAGGTCTTTCCAGCTGGAGCCTGGTCGCCCGGCTCAACGGCTGCACCTTGAGTGCTGCTTTTTCGAACGGCTGTACTGCTTTCAACCACTGCTTGCGCGTTCATGAGGGTTCGTCCTCCACCTCAGCCAACTGCTTCCATCCACGACGAACTTCGGTCCTGCCAATATCGTCTGATATAGAGCAAATGGTGGGCCAGCCAGCCAAAGAAACTTCACGATAAAATATGTAGCAATATTCGCTAGTTAGCTAAGGGGTCGGAATCAGCCTTCGGAAAGGCCCAACTTGAGGGCAGGAATTGCCGGGAAAATATTGCCTAGAGGTCAAAGATTTCCCTGTGTAAATACTCACAAAATCACGGAAATTATCACATCCTGAGCGGTGAGCGCGATAACAGTCAATATGAGGAGAAGTGTCTTCAGACCGGGGCTTTCAGACAACCCGCGATTTGCGGCCCTGCTGGCCTGCGTCCTTGTCCTTACTATTACCATTAGCGGCTGCAAGCCTAGAGAGCAGCTGGCCCGAGAAGAAGCCCAAAAAGAGCGCGCCGCAACTGAGCCTGATGTAGAGCGCTTCGGCAGCAGCGATTTTGAGTCCAATAAGCTCCTTCCCAAAAGCGAGCAAAAGCCAAAATGGAATATGCCTGCCGGTCTCGGCCTTGAAGGCCTTAAAGAAGG
>JAGRAN010000058.1 GCA_020434585.1 Bdellovibrionales bacterium | reverse complement strand
CCTGCGGAGAAGGCGCCGGATACGCTGGTGGGATAATGTCGGCTGCGATCGATGGAGAAAGGGTCGCGCAGGCTGTGAAGAAGTATTTTAGTTAAATCTACCCCAAAGCTTCAGAATTTCCTGATAGGTGTCTTGACACAAGCAGGAATGGGGCATAAACAGGGTGCATTCTTCAATGACGTTTGCGCGACGAATCTTGCCGAAACGGCTGCGCCTGATGCATTGGTCATTATTCTTCGCAGTGCCTGCTGAAGAACACTCTTTATAATTTAAGCCTTATCCGAAGGAGGTGTTCCTTAAGGTAACCCACTGTGGGTCCTGCTCGCCTCTATTTTGCTTCTTCTGGGAAGTGAAGAGATGACTGACTGGGATGAAAGAGAAGAGATGGCTCGGTTTCTGCGGACCTGGGCGGATGAACCCCCTCTGCCGCACGCCGCCCTCTTCTTCGGCGCAATCTTGCTGCTGAGCGCTGCTGCTCGCCAGTGTGGAATTCTGTGCGGCCGGATCGAGATCGATTCGGGCGTGACGGAACCCTGCATCTGGATCACGGCTGCTGTCGGAGCGGTGCTGCTGCTGGTAGGTAAGCTGACGCTGCGGTTTGTTTCGCAGTGAGCGGATTGCGGCCTTGGCTGAGCCAAAGGCTGCGTCCGCTTGTTTGCTCGGGTTGTAACAGCGAAAGCTGTTGAGGAAGTTAGGAACACCTGACTTCGGCCCATTTAGGTCGAAGCTAAACAAAGCGCTTATTGTGGGTAACTCTATTGCTCTTTTTTTCCGAAGGGGAGCACTCCGAAGCGGAAACCTTCTACGGCGCGGATATATGCGGGGCGGAGCATTACGCTGTAAAGCGAGGCGGTTTCGACCTCTCGGACTTCCTTAAACTTGTGCAGAAACACTCGTATGGCCAGGAATCTAATTACTCCTGAAATCAGGAAAATCCATAGCAGGACGGATGTTCCTGTGGGTCCGGGAAGGAGGGTGGTGGCAGTTGGAAGGTGCTTCGAAACGAATCCGCCGAGCAGAGAGCCTGATAAAACACAGGAGCCATTAATTACCATTAGATAGGCCGAACAGCGGGCGCGCTTTTGGGGGGAGACGGCTTCGAAGAGAAAGTTTTGTGCCGCCAAGTTGAAGCCAGACCAAACGAGGCCAGAAAAAATCTGAATTATTAACAAATACCAAAGCGCAGGCGATACGAACCACAGAACTGGCACCAGCGATACGCCATATCCACAAATTTCTAGAATACGTTTGTTCCCAAGTTTATTCGACAGATTGGCCCAGTAGATTAGCGCGATGACTTGCGAGATTACGCCTGCGCCGATGACGGCGGTGAAGTATCCGTAAGACATTGATAGGTCGCGAAGCATGTACGGGGCAAAATACGGACTAGCAAACGCAACTCCGAAATTCACCGAGCCGTAAAAGAACGCAAAACGGACGAAGTTAGACTTTCCGGAGCGGCGAATGAAATCAACAAAGCTAAAGCGCTCGGAGTGATCGCAGTGATATTCGGGGTCATCGTGCTTAGATAGGGAATACGAAGAGAATGCTCGCGCTGATGCCGCTATCAAGAAGATTATAGTAAAGCCGGCACTCTCCAAGCCGCGACTTTGCCAGTAGGACAAAATAGTGCCTGCAGTAAGTGTAGAGACGAAAGTCCACAAAGAAACGCGCCTGGTGCGCCTGGCAAAGAATACGGCCCTTCGTCCTGGGTCAATGATGTCGCCAATCCAGGCATTCCAGCTGGGAACGATCAGGCCTTGAATCATGTAGAACCCGAGCAGGCAGGTGAAAAAGAATACAATTCTTCCGCTTTCTGGCTGAAATAGTGCAATCGCTGCAATTGGCAGCAATGTGCAGGCGTGTATAAGCGCGCCAAGGGCAATCGGTTTCCGGCGATATTTGAGTCTGTCCGAAAGCCAAACTCCGGCAACGTGAAAGAGGTTGCCGATGAAAACTGGAACAGTGGCCAGAATACCAAGCTGCATTGTGCTCGCGTTCAAATACACGGCGAATGCGCTGAAGTAAGCTTCCGCGCAGCCGAGCATGACAGCAAACCCTGAGGCGTCTCTCAGTGAATATCGTTCGGATTGGTTAGCGCTGTCCATGGGTCGTTGTATGCAGGTATTCTTAATGCAGCACAACCATTTAATAGGAGATTGGCAATTAGATCGACACCAAATCCCAATTTTTTCATGGAGGACGTTCCCGCTCACTTGAGTGCTGAGCGGGTGCGTCAGCTCGGGTTTATGACTCTAGTTTTAGAACTTTACCTAGCACATCGGTTACATAAATCTCACCGTTCTCGTCGAAACCGAAGCTAGTAATTAGATAATTGCCGCTGGTTAGTTTTTGACGAATCCAGGTCCCGGACTGGCTTTCGCGCAGCGCCCAAACCATTCCTTGTGCGAAATCACCAAAGACATATGCTCCGTTGAGCGCTGGGAATTCGTCCCCGCGGTAGACAACTCCCCCGATAACTGCCGCCGCGTTGCCGTGGTCGTATTCAAAAACTGGAAGCTCAAGACCAGTTGTGTCGCAGCCGCTGGCTGGAGAGAAGCATTGAGTGCCCTCCATTGTATTCCAGCCGTAGTTTCCGCCGCGTTCGATTACGTCCACTTCCTCACGATAATCTTGTCCCACGTCCGCACACATAAGTGTTCCTGTTAGCGAGTCGAATGCGATTCTCCACGGGTTGCGGAATCCGTAGGCCCAAATTTCACCTCGTGCGCCTTGCACACCGACGAAAGGATTATCTTGAGGGATCGCGTAGGGGCTGCCTGAATCGACGTCGATTCGCAGAATAGCGCCGAGTACAGTTGATAGGTCCTGCCCGTTCATAAATGGGTCACCGGGAGCGGAACCGTCCCCGGACGCAATATACAGATATCCGTCCGGACCGAACTGAAGCTGTCCAACGTTGTGGTAGCTGCCAGGCTGCGGAACTTTAATGATCAATTTCTCGCTATGTGCGTTTACTCTATTGGGATTGAGAGATACCGAATACTCAACAACAACTGAGTCGCCATCAAGGTTGGTATAGGAAACAAACAACCTGCCATTAGTTGCGTAGTCCGGGTGGAATGCGATGCTGCCAAGGCCGCGTTCGCCGTTTGAGCTTACTTTTGACGTGATGTCTAAGAAGGGCGAGTCCAGCAGCTTTTCTCCGTCATGAATCCTTACTCGCCCTTGCTTCTCAACGATGAACAATCTGTTGGATCCGTCGCCAGCGTTTGCGATCGCAACCGGTTGAACTACAGAGTTGGTTATTTCGGCGAGACTTGCATCTACATCGTCTGCCAGCACGATACCTGTTGGCACACGCATGATAGTGCCGATCGGTATGCTCGGATTGCTGTGGGGGAATACGCGAAGCAGTTCACCGAAAGCGCCGCCGCCGCTGTCAGGGGTTTCGAAAACTCCTTGTGCAATTTTATCTGCTGGGAAGCTTTGGTGAAGGGCAAAGTCATATATTCGGTTATTACTAACTACGTAGGGACTGCGGTCAACGCGCTCGCCGTTAGACTTAAGAATGTCTAAATAGCCGATGTTCTCAGCTGGATTTGTGCCGGCAACCTTGAACCAGTTGTTCATACCGTGAAATGTATTTACGAATGCGACTACTCTCTCTCCCGGATCCGCCGCAACGTCTGCTAATTGGCTTCCGTAGGCCCACTTAACGGGCCCCGAGATGCTTCCGTGATGTCCGTAATACATGCTGTTTACAGCGAGCTTCGTGCCGCCGGAGCAGGTAAACTTCGCATAGCCAATTGCGCTGTCACCGATATATTGGTTGACGTTGATGTGCAGCTGGGAGCGAGGGTTTAACTGCACAACTTGTTGCCCCGCGAGCTGACTTGCCTGGTTGTAAATTGATACTGTGACGGTGCTAGCAGTAGCAGAGCCGTTTGCTAGTTCAACATAGTTGGTCGCGGGGTCCATCGTAGATAAGAATAACGGCTTACTGTCACACCCGCCTGTCTCCGGGATAAGTGTATAAGCGGAGCGGTAACTGCCGCCCGAACCCTGTAGGTAGCGTGCCAAATATGCGTGATATTTGTGACTAGGGTTTTGCGGACGGACTACATACATTCCGTAGACCTGCCCACCGTTAATGTTTTGCTCTATATGTCCGAGGCCGACATCAGCGCGCCCGCGAGGAGCAACAGCCAGCGGAATAGTTCTTAGAAGATTTCCGGCCGAGTCGTAAGCATCGATATCAACGTTGAAGGCACTTGCTTCATGGTTAACTATTGCAAGCCAGTTGAGAGCTGGAGCGGCACCTCCGTCAGGGTCGAACGAATTGAAGATACCGATTTTGTTGCCTTGCAGTGGGTTGTCGACCCTAAGTGCATAGGCGTAATCAACCGCCACAGGTCCAGCTGATGCAAAGCGGTAGATCGACGAGACGCAAGCAACTCGATCTGCAGCGGAGTAGCTGAGCAAGTCCAGGACAAAAGTCCCGTAAGAATCCGCAATGCTAAATTCATTTAGAATTACGTGCGCTACGCCAAGCGACGGAATCGTGAAGACTCGCTGACCGATCGCGGAGCCATCCGCAGCGTACACAGTTAATCGCATCGATGTTGGGCCAAGCGCGTAAGACGAGCACTCAACTACATTGAACTGGTTAAGGTAGCCGTTCCAAGAGCCAGTTGCTGGGAACTGGAGAGTGGACTGCGAAAAAGCGCTGCCCGGGGCTGCCAGCAGGCAAATCAAAAGCAGGATCAACCGCATGGACCTGAAGGATCTGGCATGCATCGAAAACATATTTCCGGTGTATTTCATCGAAATTACTCGTTAAATCGCTCAACCACCTAGTAATACAGCCTATTTGGTGTGGGATAGGTATTTACTGGAAAATTAGTCAAAAAACAAGGGGTGGGGCGAAGATTTAATATTATTTTTTGCGGTTAAGCTTTTATTGCGTTTCACCGGCGAGTTCCTGGATGACAGATTCCAGGCCGTCCACTACCAGAGCCATCTGAGCGAAGTTCAATTTGTCCGTGGTATCGGTCTTTCTGTGATAGTGCGGATAGCGGTAAGGCGCTGTGTCCGTGACCATTACGCCGGGGTAATCGTATTGCCAAAAGGCCCAGTGGTCTGAGGATCCAATGCCCGGGACGAAAGAGAAGATTGCTCCGGCTTGAGAAGGTATCTGCGCTGTGAGTCGAAAGGTCCGCACAACCTCTCTGACAAACGAACGGGAGCTTAGATCGCCCACGATTCCAATGAAGTTGCCCTTATCTGGGTAAATGAAGCTAAAGGGGTCTGGGTAATCCTGAGAATTAGGCTCTTCGGAGTAGAAGCCGATAGTCTCGACGCTAAGCATGCCCACGACATTTTCCCGCTGTCCTTTTAGTTTCTCTGCGTATCGCAGGCTTCCCATATACTTCGAACGAAAGAAGGGCGGCTCTTCGTTGACAAACGCCGCGAATCTGACAGTTCGTTGCATATCAGACTTTGCAAAGCGCCGAGCAAGTTCAAGCACGGCAGCCACTCCGCTAGCATTGTCGTCTGCTCCTACTGTTCCGGCTAGCGAGTCGTAATGAGCACCGACTATGAGAATTTCGGCCGGCAGGGAAGTCCCCACTTTTTCAGCGATTATATTTTCGCAAGGGACATCAAACATCGACAATTCACTCGAGTCAGTTTTGAAGCTTTGGCGGGTAACACGATAGCCCATTGCGGCGAACTCGTGGTTTAGCCACGCCGAAGCTTTCGCTAGATTTTCTGGGACTCGTACGCTGCGTTCTCCAATATCCTCTGTCAAAACTTTAACGGAGTTTCGCATTCGGAGTGCGGCTGCTGTTTGTTCTGAAGTAGGCGAGGGGATGCCTGCAGAATAACTAGCTCCAGGCATATCGATCATCAGGAAATAAAGTCCAGCCGCAGAAGCTGCGCAGACTGATACGAAAAACAAAGCCCACTTCATCAAAATACCTGGAGAATTTGTTCGAAACGACTGTAAAAGTAGTATACTCTTCAGTCGAAGCCGAGCAAGCGCTCAGAGGTGTTGTTGTCACTTACGCCGATGCGAAGAACCATAATCATATTAGCACTAGTAGTTTTTGCAGCTGCTCAGTTTAAGACAGTTGAGCGAATAAATCCGCCGATTGAGTCGGATCTGCCTGCGGCTCCTCATGTAAAATCTTTTCTAAAACGAGCGTGCTACGACTGTCACAGCTATGAAACCGAGTGGCGGTGGTACAGCTATGTGGCCCCGGTATCCTGGGTTGTTGCACGTCACGTATATAATGGTCGAGATGTTTTGAATTTCTCAAAGTGGGATTCATATTCCCGAGGTGCAAAAGGTCGACACCTTAGCGACTCAATCTTATCCATGCAGGATGGAACTATGCCGACCTGGGATTATCTTATTGCTCATCCGAGTGCAAAATTGTCGCCGGAGGAGGTCGAAAGTTTTAAGGAGTGGGCAAACGACTATCTTAACGGTTCAGGAAATTCGGCGGAGTGAATCAATCGACTCGAGAGATAAATAATTTCTTTGCTTACGGCACTCTGCTGTTTCCAGAGGTTTATCAGCACTTTTTGGGACCAGATGCCGTTTGGGAGCAGGCCAAGCTAAGCGATTATCAGAGATTGAGCGTTGATGGAGGGGATGCTTGCAGCGTGCCGGCGATCGTAAAAAACACCGGCACATCGGTCGACGGTAAAGTTTTCTTCGGAATTGATGCGCGTTGCTTCGAGCTGCTTGACCACTTCGAAGATATCGACAATGGAGACTACTTAAGGGAAGTTGTATCGATTGAGATGCCCGACGGCACAACGGCGTCCGCCCAGACCTATATTGCAGGGCCATCTCTCGAGCACTCTTTGGGCGGCAACTGGTGTCCCGATACATTCTGCGAGCGTTGTTTAGCGGAGTTTGTTGCAAAAGTCCTTCCGCACTACTTGTCGACCTAGCGAACGAGAGCCGAGGTTGAGCTTCGGTGCGGCCGAAGGCATAATACAGCAAATCGCTGAAAGCGTTTGTATTCCTTGAAGTTCTTTATTTATCTGCCCTACGAGTATTGCGAGATCTAGCCGCTTTGCGTGGTGCCAGTGCGCTTCGCAAAGCGGTCCATCGACATGGATTTAACTGCTGCTTCCCGCAGCATCCCCTAACCCCTTTTAGATTGGAGGCTGAATGACCGGAACCTCGTGCAACGACCTGTTCGTCATCGCGACTCTGTGTTTTACGTTCGGCTTTTACGTGAGGCTGAACGAGTACGTGAAGGTCTGTGCGTACTATGCAGAGTATCTCAGGCAGGGCGGAGCTGATGACGGTGCAGCGAAGCTGGTCGACTCGACGTCGAATCATATTCGCAGCACTGCCGCAGACACCGGCCTCTTTCTGGCCCCGGTGCTGTGCGGCCTTGCGCTGGCTTACCCCACGCAGCCTGTTCCTACCACTGCGCTGATTGGCTACGCAGTTGTGTCTCTCGTCGCGGTCGCAATGCTCGCCGCCCGACGTTGGATCTTTCTGCGTCTGCTCCTCGCCTTTCCGACCGTTCGTCCCCACGGTGAGAGGCAGAAAAGATATACGAGCATTGGCTGTTTGACCTCGGCGCTCGGGATCTTCATCGCGTGGCTGTCCCTGGTGGCGTCGTGCTGATGAGTAAAGCGGCCATGGTTCGTCGGAGGGTCTGTTCGTCCCCCAAAGCGGTTCATTTAGGTTCGATGGATCGCTTTACCCCTATCACCCCATGTTTCGCCACAAGGTCCCATCACAGCCATTGGGGTTTGAGTGCTGGTGGATCTACAAATTGTTAAGCTGTGACTAGGACCTTGTCGCGAATCTTAAACATCAAGAAGATTGGAAGGGACCTGCCTAGGAGGGGGGTCCCAGGCAGGTCGTTAAATACCGGAGCGTGTGAATTCCGGCTGACTCGTGGTTTGTGATCGTTTTGTTTCAACCCAGTTCTCCGACAATAGTGTCGAATCCGGCATGTATGTTTGCCGTTCAAAATCGCAAATCTTTACGTACACAGCCCTTTGTTAAAGTGCAGGCGTAGCTTAGGCGTGCGTTAGCAGAGTAACGCCGAACCCTAGCGAACATATTTGAAGACGCACCTGTAAGCCGCCAGACGGGAAGAATGCCCACGCCTAGTCTACGCCGCCGTTCAGGAAAAGAAGATTGTGACCTAATGAACTTCCCTTTCCTGACGCAAACACGGGGCTCTACCTGCGCTAGCGTCAGAAACAAGCTGCAAAACCGAAGTGTGCATATTGCAACTAAAACTCTTAACTTTGTTGTATTGCGCAACTAAAACGTAATCAACTACTTCGCCGGAGGCGCCAAATAAAAAATATTTAATTGAGTAATATTTACTAGTTATCTACCTGGTCAGTTTTCTCGATCGGTGATAGTATCAACCAACTTGTTGCAATGCGCACCTAAAATTTACTAGCAACTAAGTCGCAAATATTCTCAGGGTCCCAAAGTTTCTATGCAGACCGCCCAATTCGTAAAGCTGTATCGCTTACTGTTGGCGTTTCAGATCAGACGCCAGAGGCTGCGCAAGCACCTGGACGGTCCTGCGGGCTTTGTTGAAACGAGCGTCTTAATTTTACTTCAATCTCACCCTGGCGCGCGCTCCCAGCTTCTGGCTGACGCATTAAACCTTGAACGTAGTTCTGTTTCCCGAGCTCTCGCCAAGCTTGAAGACGCAGGACTGATCATCACATCGACCTCAGAAAAGGACCAGCGGCGCAAGACGATCTCTGTTACCAGAAAAGGCCGTGCGGTTGTCGCTCAGGCGAATCGTCTGCAAGATTCGATAGTCGCTTCGTGCGCACAGGGATTGTCTGCGGAGGAAGAAAGTCAGCTGACCTACTTCATGATGGTGCTCGCCGATTCAATGGGAGCCGTTAATGTTGAGTATTCAGATAACATCCGCCCTCTAGCAGTTCAGGTGCAGCGAGTTGCTCAGGCGCTTAGGCTGGCCGAACACGAACATTCTTCTGGACATCTGAGCTTAATCCAGGTGCACATACTGAACGAACTACTCCAATCCGAAACTAGCCCTACCGCGAAAGAAATCGCAGAGCGAGTGCCATTTGATGCGAGCACGATTTCTCGCCAGGTAAAAAAACTTGCTGCAAAAGGCTGCTTGCAGCGTGTGCGCTCCAGCGATGATAAACGTCGGTTCGAACTTCATTTGTTGCAAGCTGGCAGTGAGGCTTTGTTTACGCATCAGCGGGAGCTCGGGGATTGTCTTCACTTCGCGCTTAAAGAACTCGCGAACGACGAAGTTGAATATTTTTCTGAATTGCTGCGGCTCGTAGGGAGTGAATCAACATTGGCGCGCCAAGTTGTTCAGGAGCGAGTCGAAGTTAAGGAGATTGATACTGCAGCGGAACGCAGAGAAGCACGTGGGTTTTTGCTCGAGCAGTTAGTTCGAAAGAATGAACATTACGGTCTTAGCGACAGAATCCTCCCATCTGATGGGCTGGCGTTCGGCCTGTATGTCGATAATAAATTGAGCGGGGTGTGTGAGGTCGTGCGCAAGGGGCGCTCCTGGGCTATCGACCGCATTGGCTTGCTGCCAGATTTAGAAGACTCCGAGTATCAAAGTAGATTTCTAGCGGCCGTGCAGAGCGCCTGTGCCTCCGTGAAGAATCGGTCCAACGCCTCTTTGGCAGATAGCGCGACTTCGCTGCATGCGCGGCGGCGCCAAACCAGTGAAAATGACCTTTACTCCTAGCAGCTTCGATTGATTTCCAGCTGTAGTTCAACAATAATACGACCTGTTTTTAAGCCATTGTCTGCTTGAGGAGTATTCAGGTGCTGAGATTCGCTGCCGCAGTTCTACTTTACAGCCTTTTCTTCCCTGCGTCCGCGTTTGCCTACCTTGACCCAGGCACGGGCAGCATGCTGCTTCAGGTGCTGCTTGCCGGCTTAGCGGGACTTGCTGTGGCCTGGAAGTATCTTTGGAAGCAAGTTACCCGGCCCTTCAAGCGTTCGTCAGGCGAAAATTCAAGTGAAGCGAAACCCAACGAAGAACCCGAGACAAACGGTAAAGCTCAGTAAGAATAATGCAGCACGAATCGGGTTCATTTAGAGACAGGTCAAATAGAGTCGTTTACCACAATGGCGAAGTTTACCGGATGCTCGACTCCGATGCCTTAGCGTCTTGGCGAGACATCTCAGCGACTGAATTTTTTGAACGTGCGCTCAAGCGCGGCGATATAGTCGCAACAGCCGAGACTGACCAGCTGGCAGCTGAAAGTAGTGCTCGGAAGTGGGCAGGTGCGCTCAAGCACGAGCGAATCCCGTTCGTGTCTTATCCTTATGAATGGTGCTTCGGAATGCTCAAGGATGCAGCACTGCTTCATCTTGATCTACTTCTTGAAGCGCTGGAAGAGGGTCTGATGATTAAGGACTCCTCCGCTTATAATATTCAGTGGCGGGGCACTAAGCCGGTCTTCATTGATACACCATCATTTGAAAAGTGGAACTCTGGCGAGCCCTGGATTGCTTATCGTCAATTTTGTGAAATGTTTTTGTTTCCGCTGATGCTGGCTTCATACAAGGGAGTGCCGTTTAACACTTATCTGAGGGGTGATATCGACGGCATTCCGGTGGAGGTTTGCAGCCGTTTGTTGTCCTTTAGGGACTATTTTCGTCGCGGCTGTTTTTCGCATGTATATCTCCAGTCCAAGTTGCAGAAGCGCTATTCTGACAGCAATCGTGACGTCAAGTCGGAACTTTCATCAGCGGGATTTCATGCAGAGCTGATTAAAATTAACGTCAGGAAGCTGAAGAAGTTAGTCAGTGGACTGACAATCGGCATTAGTAAAACCACGTGGTCGGATTATGAGGCAGTGTCGATTAGCAACGACACCTATACCGAAGGTAATCAGCAGCAGAAAGCAGACTTTGTTCGCAGCGCAGTTTTAAGCAAGCCGCAATCCATGGTCTGGGACCTTGGGTGCAACACAGGTGTTTATTCGCGAATCGCCGCAGAATCTGCCGAGCAAGTTGTCGCCATGGATTTCGATCCATTGGCAGTCGAGAAGCTGTACCAGACCTTGAAGCAAGCTAGTTCAGGGAATGTTCTTCCTCTGGTTGTGAATATAGCCAACGCATCGCCCGCGCAGGGTTGGCGAGGCGGAGAAAGGAAGCGTCTTGAAGACAGAGGCAAACCGTCACTGGTGCTTGGTTTGGCGCTGATGCATCATCTTGTTCTTAGCGCCAACGTGCCGCTAGATCAACTAATGGGGTGGTTAGCGTCCCTTCAGGCCGATTTGGTGCTTGAGTTTGTAACTAGACACGACCCCATGGTGAAGAAGCTTCTACTCAATAAAACCGACAATTACTCGGACTATACTATCGAAAACTTCGAGGAATTGATTCAACAACACCATCAAATCAAATCTAGAGTTGAGCTAAACAATCGACAACGCGTACTATACCACTGTATTGCCCGGTGAAGCCCCAGTAGCTCGTATTACTCTTATTCCCAGTTGGCGCAACGAGAGATCGCCGCAGCTAGTGGAATTGCGTAAATGGCGCCAATGGCAAGAAGGTATCTGTTCCCGCCACCGGTGTTGTTGCTGGCCGAGTAAGTTGAGAAAAATATCAAGTAAGAAATCATAGCGAGAGCTAGAAAAACAACCATAGTTCTGTCCCGCTTCCACAATTCTGGGAGTCCGAGCAGTATTGCCAGTGGCAGCATCGGGAAGCTTACAAAAAGTCCGATTTCTGAATCAATCAGCAATGTCCAAAGTCGGGGAAACAAGTTTGAATCGAAAAGTCCAAGTTGCGACTGCACCACCAATGCCCCATGCTGAACGACGGCCCAATTCTGGTAGCTAGTGCTGAACGGGGAGCCGAACATGTGCCAATTTGAGATACACCATAGCGCTGCGAATGGCAGGCCGCCCAAGATAAACTTGCCGATACGACGGAAGGACTTACTCGCAGTAGACGGGGCCACGAGTAGACAAACAATCGCTGGCAGGGCTATCAGCGTTGAAGTCCGGCTCAATACTCCGAGACCAAACGATACACCAGCACAGAACGTATGATGCCTCATCATCGCTAGAATCGAGTAAACCAAGAAGCAGGCTCCTAGAACGTCGATCGAGAAACTGTAAGAGTATCGTTGAACCACCGTGCCGATGCACGTTAACGCGCTAGCGGACAAAGAAACCGCTGGAGTTTCGTGCTCTCGGCAGAGTAAATAAACCCCCAAGCAAAGCATCCAAGACGCAATAAAGTTGAAAGCAAGACATCCATTAATTCCGAAGAGCTTATAAAAGGGGAGCGCTAGAAAACTTACAAGCGGTTCGTGTACAGGATACCAGGCGCCGTTTTTTCCGAGGGCAATCTGATCTTCGGCGAGTTCCGGATTGCCTTGAAGCTGATTGCGCAAATCAATGTCACCATCGACTGAAAGGCTCTCTACAGCACTTACCATCCAACCTGGGTCAAAGTTGGCAAAAGTGAAGGGTTCGTAATTTAAAATGCAGAACGCCAGCAGGGCCAACAAGTAGCAGCAGGAGACGAACAGCAATTCTCTAACGGTTATCCTTGAGCACGTCAGATGTGATGTCATTGCGACTGATTACCGACAACGCCTAATCGTGCGGCAGCGAATTCTTTCAATTGAGGCAAGTCGGACGCGAAGCCCATTCTATCACTTTGACTCAAATCTGCGCCCCACTTCATCCCAGCTTATTACGCTAAAGAAGGCGCTGATATAGTCAGGGCGCCGGTTTTGATAATTGAGATAGTAAGCGTGTTCCCAAACATCCAAACCGAGGATTGGAGTTTTACCAGCCATCAGAGGCGAGTCTTGGTTGGCAGTGCTTTCGACGATCAATTTGCCGTTTTGCACGCAGAGCCAAGCCCAGCCGCTGCCGAAGCGAGTAGCTGCTGCCCTAGAAAATGCGTCTTTGAACGAATCAAATCCGCCGAGATCGCTTTTAATTGCATCGGCCAAAGCGCCGGAAGGTTGTCCTCCGCCCTTGGGACTCATGATTTTCCAAAACAGGCTGTGATTTGCATGGCCGCCGCCGTTGTTTTGAACTGCGGTGCGAATGTTCTCCGGAATATCACTGATCGAGCGCAGCACATCTTCAACCGGGCGGTTTGCCCAGGCAGTGCCGTCAAGCGCTGTGTTGACGTTGTTGATGTATGCTTGGTGATGCTTGGTGTGGTGAATTTCCATCGTGCGCGCGTCGATATGTGGTTCGAGTGCGTTGTATGCGTAATCAAGCGCTGGAAGTTCGTATGCCATTGAAATTCTCCCTCTCATAATCCTTGTCTGAAGCTGTCAGGCGAACACTATCACCTTTAATTAACAGGAGAAACTTACGCCAAGACCGGTGGGCGCGGTATGATCGAGGTCAGCTGGCGTCATATTCAAGGCTAATGTAGGCTAATGTATCGACTTAATTGGGGAAGGTGGCTCATTAGGCATGAAGCAGTATTTAGAACTAGTTAGAGATGTTCTCGACAACGGCAAGCTGGCGCAGGGTGAGTTTCGACCCGATCGAACGGGAGTCGGAACTTATTCGGTCTTTGGGCGTCAAATGCGCTTCAATCTAGCGGAAGGATTTCCGCTGCTGACAACGAAGAAACTTCATTTGCGCTCAATCATTCACGAGCTCTTGTGGTTTCTGGCCGGTGATACAAACGTCAAATATTTGAACGACAACGGCGTAAGCATCTGGGATGAATGGGCGGATGCAGAGGGCGAGCTCGGTTCAATTTACGGGAAAATGTGGCGGCGCTGGGAAGGGCCCAAAGGCACGGTGGATCAAATAGAAAATCTGATCGTAGGCCTGCGCGAGAATCCGTTTAGCCGCCGGCATTTAATCGTTGCCTTCAATCCCGCCGATCAGCCCGAAGTTGCACCGCAAGGCTGCCATACGTTGATGCAGTTTTACGTATCCGGCAACAAGCTAAGCCTTCAGCTGTATCAGCGCTCGGCAGACTTAATGCTGGGCGTGCCTTTTAACATTGCGAGTTATGCTTTGATGTTGATGATGGTCGCCCAGGTCACAAATCTTGTGCCGCATGAATTCATCCACACGTTCGGAGATGTTCACATTTATGCCAATCACGTCGACGGCGCTCTTCAGCAGCTTGAGCGCGAGCCGCGTGGGCTGCCGACTATGGAGATAAACCCTGAAGTGATGAATATCTTTGAGTTCAGTTTCGAAGATTTTAAGCTGACGAATTACAATCCGCATCCTCACATTAAATTTAAAATTGCCGTCTAGAGACTGATGCCACTTCGCGTTTGTGCAATTGCTGCGATTGACCAAGACCGCGCGATCGGGCGAGACGGGGATATTCCATGGCACTACCCAGAAGACATGAAGCACTTTGCCCGACTCACCTCAGGCCATGCTGTGCTAATGGGGCGAAAGACTTACGACTCGCTGCCTCCACGTTATAAGCCCCTGCCGGATAGACGTAACTTTGTTATCTCCAGAACTCCGGAAAATCTCGCAGGTGAGCCAATTGAGGCTTACGCAGATGCGCTTGATGTTATTAAAGGTGCGCGAAATGGCGAACTTGCTCTAAGCTCTGATATGCTTTGGATAGTCGGTGGAGAACAAATTTATCGGGCGACTCTCGCGCAGTGGGACGAAGTATACCTGACTCGCATTAACAAATCGTACGGCGGAGACACATTCTTTCCGGAGTTCGAGTCAGAGTTCAGGCTTGAATCCGCTCAGGAGATGGGAGAGCTGAATTTCGAACACTGGGTCCGATAAGCCTCCGTAATTGGAACTCGAAAATGGTTAAACAAGAGCGGTGGCGCCTAGTAGTTTCTCTGCTTCTAGGTGCGGCGGTCGGCGGCCTGCTATTTTCACCTTTGCCGTTTTCTTCCTACAGACCACTCACAAAGGCCTTACTCGACGTAGGGCACATTCCGCTCTTCGTTGTATTGACCGCCGCGATTTCGCTTTTGTTGCCGGAGCGGCGCAATAAGCTCAGAGATATTCTTGCCGTAGTAATTCTGATTGTGTTGTTTACCGAGTTTGCGCAGCAGCTCACGGGGCGTTCGCTTAGCCTGCGCGATATGATTAACGATCTGTATGGCGCAATCATCGCACTCCTCGGACTCTGGGCTTGGAAGAACAGGCGTGATGCGTTCTGCCCATCGCTGTTTGTTATCGCTGCGACAATGCTGCTTACGGTCTCCCTGCAGCGTTCGCTTTATGAGTTTCGAGTGGAGCAGTGGCGCAAGTTACGTATGCCAATTTTGTCGGATTTTGAGGATGAGCGCGATATGCAGCTTTGGTCGCCGCTGATGTTTGGCAATGATAACTCAGCAAGCATGGAGCGTTTACACGACGAGTTTAACGGCTCACATTTGCTAAAAGTTGTAACTAGCAAAGCCCGGTGGGCAGGTGTCGAGTATGATGCTGGTTTGATGAGCTGGGCTGACTACGATTTTTTGCTGATTTCATTTTTAAATCCCGGGAAACAGGTTCGGCTGACTGTGCGAATCGATGACGACGGAGACACGCAGGACTATACTTCGCGCTTCAATCAAACATTCGAAATAGTTCCTGGAGCCTCGATTGTCGTGATTCCGATCGAAGACATTAAGCACGGACCTAAGACCAGAGAATTGAATCTTCGCAAAATAAAACGACTGCTGCTCTTTTCTCCTGAGCACAGCAGTCAGACCTTCTTAATTGATCGAGTTTCTCTGGAGTCGGTTACAATTTTCGATAAACGCATT
>JAGRAN010000057.1 GCA_020434585.1 Bdellovibrionales bacterium | reverse complement strand
TGGTCAGCGTGCTGCTCGGGGTGCTGGCAACACTTACGCAAGCCAACGGAGTGTTTGCACTGCTGTGTTTGTTGTTTATCTGGCTTAACCAACGTCGATTTACAGCCGCTGCATTTGGAGCCGTAGTGTTTGCGGGCATGTTCTTTTGGGCGCACGGTTCGACTGTGGAGCGCCTGCTGCATGGCACACAGCAGTCTACGGCTGTCGTTAGTCTCTGGCAGTATCTAGTCTATGCGCTTTCGTTTATCGGTGGGGCCGCTAGTGAGGAAAGTCTTTGGCGTACGGCCTGCGTAGGGGCAATAATCGCGGCGCTTTTGTTAGAGCTTGTCTGCGAAGGCAGGAAAACTGCTCCAGCGTTATCGGCGTTCGCCCTCTTCCTTCTGTTGACTGCCGCGGTGAATGCGCTTGGGCGAGCACCAATGGGCCTCGATTTAGCCTATACGACATCACGTTACGCGCTTGTATCTCTAATGTGCTTTATCACGGCGATGCTTAGTGTGTGGAGACGCACGCCGCAAAAACGCCGTACGGCCGTCGCATTCGGGTTGATCGGTATTTCAGCCGTATATTTGCTGCTTAGTTATTCCTATTTTGAACCGCAGTTTGGGCTTCGTAAGGAGCTGCTGCAGGACAGCCGCCGCACCTGGACAGAGTTTGGAGGAGGTTTAGCTCATCCCAGTCCGGAACACGCCAAAGCAATTTTACTTAAGAGCGCCGAACTTGGAATTTTCACTTTTGAAGCAAGCGGTGTTAAGGCATCGCTGCAGAAGCCGCTAGCACTCACCAAGGGCATTCGCTCCGCGCGGGGTGGGGTCCTTGCCGTCGAACAGTTTCTCTCCAATGAAAAATACTTGTGGGTCCGGGGCTGGGCGTTTGATGCATCGTCGACTCCTGTATGCACACCCCAGGCGGTAGTGCTTAATTCCGAGGGCGGCGGCATTGCAGCGTTTGGTCTCGAGCGGAGATTGCGTCCCGATGTTTCGAGGCATCATCGAGACTCGCGGCTTGATCAGAGTGGTTTTTCGGCTCTGATTGACCGCAGAAGATTGCCGGTAAGTGGTGCTGACCTGCGATTGGGCGTTGTTTTGGGGGGCTGTAAAGACGACAAAGTGCTGTATTCCAAGACAGTTAATCACGTAGACCAGAATTAAGGGTACCGACGTAAATATGGTGCCTGTTCCGGGCTGGCACTCATTTTGCGTAAACCATTAAGGCTTAAGTTGAATCTTAAGCTTGATGGTATGGGTGGATCTCGTACGAGAAGAGCTAATAAAACTATAGAGTTGCACAGCCTTTTTCGGCACTAAAAAACTACTTTAGTGAAATCTCGTACTTGACGATTTTAGTAATAATTGGTTTGTCGCCTACGGTGTTCTCAAGGGAGTCGGAGCTTTATCGCTAGAAGTTCTGTCGGCTCACTGGGGTTGGAGCACCCTCGCATTGTCGGATGCGCAGTATTTCGATGAGTACTATACGACGGGGTATGCCGGGGTATGCTGGAAGCAGCACTAATTGTGGATTCGCGCGTTTCTGCGCGAAAGCGACTCGTTCGCGAATGTCGTGAAGGGAATGTTGCGGCTAAGGTAGTCGAAGCAATTTCTGTTTACGATGGACTTGCGCGGCTCGAAAGCGGCCGCTACGACGCCTGCCTTCTCGGATCTGGACTATCTACCCACGTTGCCGTTGATTTTGTTCGCGAAGGTGCAGTTGCCAGCCGCAATAAGTCGTGTGCTTTTATGGTTGTGCGGCAGGTAACCGATTCGCAGAAAGAGTTGTTCCTCAAGGCAGGGGCACACGGGGTATTTGATCCAAAAACAACGCGACGAACATTTTCCGCGGTCGTGCAACAAGCAGTAAGACGTGCGCAGCAAACGCAAACCTCTCAGCTGCCCAGCAGTGCCAGTGAGCATCTTCGAGCGCTAATCGATTCTCAATCCGCTGTAAGCGATGTATGCAGTGAGCTCGAAGTCTCTCTTTGTGATGTGCTCTCTGGTGCAAGTGCTGGATTGCGGCAGGTTTCGAGAAGCATTGCATCAGGTGTATTGGATATAAAAACTAACGGGGCACCCTCACTAGCAACTCGCGATGCAATACGTGGCGTCTTCGAAGTGGCACTTAGCGTTGACCACGATATTACTGCCCCGCAGGATTTTGATCGGCTGTTTTTACAGGCATTGTGTGATTGGTTTGTTGATCGCATAGAATTTTCGCAGTCTGAAGCAACCAACCGTCTGCGCAGTAAGCTGGTCTCCTACAGAGAGCTTGGCCAGTAGTTATTTTGTTTACCTTTCTCCAGTTTGGCGTTTAAGTCCAAGTCGATTAGACTAATCCGGCCTCCTGCGAACGCTAGATTTTAGTAATACTGTTTGTGAATTTAATGCTTGAGTTTTGAGCAGGATGCCACCGTTATCACCAGCCCAACTGTCTTTTGATTCAATCCAACCTGCCCCTGCGCCCCCGGAGATTGAGTCGCCGGAGCCCGGTTCAGAGCCGGTGTTTGACATTCACGGCCGCTACGACGACTTGGCGCCAATGCTGAAGCAGTACGTCGATTATAAGCGCAAATACCCCGAGCATCTGCTGCTGTTTCAGGTGGGAGATTTCTACGAGGTCTTTTTCTCTGACTCGGTGACAGTTGCTGCAGCCCTCAATATTCGACTTACTTCACGCGATAAGACTAGCGATAACCCGATCCCGATGTGCGGAGTGCCAATTCACGCACTGGACAACTACCTGCCAAAGCTTCTCACCGCCGGTTACAGCTGTGCGATTGTATCGCAGGTAGAAGCAGCCAGTAAGTCGCGCAAAGGAATGGTGCGCCGTGAGCTAACTCGAATCGTAACACCGGGCGTGCGTTACGAAGGTGACGGTCTCGAGGAGTCAGAAAGCAACTATCTTTGCGCTGCAGTACTAGCGCCTCGAGGTTCTGGTGCCGTGTGCTATGTGGATGTTAGCTGTGGAAGGATCAGGATTGCCGAAGTTGAAAGTGAAAACGACTTGTTGGAAGTCGTAGAGCGAGTTAGTCCGTCTGAACTGATTATTCCTTCAACCCGCAATCGCTTGCGAGTGCCTGCGCATGAACGTTGGATTCGAGCGCTAAAGAAGCAAATTAAAGATAACGAAGCTCATGTTGTAAAACGACCGTTTGATGAAGCCGGAATTGGTGATGCGTCAAAAAAGCTGGGGCCAGTTGCGACTAGCGGCGGCTCCGCGAAAGATTTGATTCAACGAATCTCTCCAGAGGCCCGTTCCGCATTGAGCGCGCTAATGGACTACATTGAAGAGGTGTCTAGCGGCACGATGCCGGTTTTTGCCTCCTGTGAAGTAGAGCAAAATGCTGCCAGCGTTTTGGTTGATGCAGCGACTCGTCGGAGTCTCGAACTGTTTGAGGCCCGAATGGACGGCAGTCGTGCGAGTTCGCTGCTGTATCATATCAATATGACTAAGACGTCTATGGGTGTTCGTCTGCTTCGGGAGTGGATGCAGTCGCCCAGCTGCGAGCGGAGCGTTATCGAAGCGCGCCATGCAGCAGTCAGCGAATTGGTGTCGACTGAAGCGTGCTCAGCAATCCGCAACGTGCTGGTAGGCGTTCGAGATGTCGAGCGCGTACTCTCCAGAATTACCACCGGCCGCGCCAGTCCGCGGGACTTGCGATTGTTAAGCGACTCGCTTGCAGAGCTGCCGCAAGTTAGACAAATTTTATCTGAATGCAGCTCCGAGTTGTTGAGCGGTTTTTCGCGTGAGTTTGACGATCTCCAGGACGTGTACCGCAAGTTGAGTGCGGCTCTGGTTGATGACCCCCCTGTTAAAATAAGTGAAGGTGGAATTTTTCGGGAAGGCTATCATGAGCAACTGGACGAGCTGCGATTGCTGGCTAGCGATACGAAAACGCTGCTGGCGAACCTAGAACACGCAGAGCGCCGCCGCTTGGGGGTTAGTAGTGGTCTGAAAGTTAAATACAACAACGTCTTCGGCTACTTTATTGAAGTTACGAACTCGAATATTGATAAAGTTCCCGCTCACTACGAACGCAAGCAGACGTTAGCTAACGCCGAACGTTTTGTGACCGACGAGCTTAAGGAGCTGGCTGTTAAAATTCTCTCGGCGCGTTCCCGGCAGTTCGATATTGAACGGGAGTTGTTCTCGGAACTGCGGAGCTTTGCCGCTGGGCAGGCTTCGCGAATTCAAAAAACCGCTCAGCTGCTGAGCCAGCTCGATGTAATATCTTCGTTTGCCGAGCTGGCGAGGGTTCGCAACTACGTCAGGCCTGAATTCTGCGACGAACCGCTAACCGAAATCGTTCGCGGCCGTCACCCGGTCGTGGAAGGCGTAATTGGCGCGCATAATTTCGTTCCGAACGACCTGCGGCTCGACACAGCTGAAAACAGATTTGCGGTTCTGACTGGCCCGAACATGGGCGGAAAATCGACCTATTTACGTCAGGCTGGAATCATTCAGCTTTTAGCGCAGATTGGTTCGTTTGTCCCTGCTGAGTCCGCTATGCTCGGAGTTGTAGACCGAATCTTTACGAGAATCGGAAGCGGCGACGATATTTCACGAGGCGAATCGACTTTCATGGTCGAGATGCGTGAAATGACAACAATCGTTAACCGCGCTACTCGAAAATCTCTGGTACTGATCGACGAAATAGGACGAGGTACGGCAACAACTGACGGCCTAGCGATCGCGCGGGCGATCGCTGAGTGGCTGCATTCCGAAGTAGGCTGCCGCACCATTTTCGCAACCCACTTTCACGAATTAACTGACCTCGAAGAGCAGTTCGAAGGGGCCTTTTGCATATCGGTCGGCGTAATTGAGCGTGAAGAGGAAGGAGAGGTTATTTTTACACATCGGATCGAGAAAGGTGCGGCTGATCGCAGCTATGGTATTGAGGTCGCGCGCCTTGCGGGTCTCCCCCTAGAGTTGCTGGACCGAGCATCTAAGCTTTTAGACAAAACCCAGACCCTTGCCGCCGCGCCTGCATCAAAAAAAGGCAGCCGCTCTGAGAAAGCTGTAGATCGAGGGCCAGATTACAGACGGCTTGCTGAAGAGATTCGAATGTGTAACCTCAATAATATGACGCCGCTTGAGGCGTTGAATAGTCTGGCCAAGCTTAAGGAGCTTGCCGAAGATTCTAAATGAACCTACGGACCTACGTTTTTGTGCTTTTCTCGTTCTTGCTGGTGCTGCACGGCGGCGATGCGGCACTTGCAGCGCCGAGCTATGACCAGGTTCGTGCAAAATATCAAAGCCTCAAGTCTTCCGATCCAAAAATCCGGCGCCCGAAGCAATGGGAGGCGGTGGGTAGTGAGCTAGCCTCAATCATCGAAGCCGATCACGGCGGTGATACATCGGCAAAGGCGATGTACTTGGCGGGACAGCTTTATGGCCAAATGTACTTCGCCCGTTCGTCGCGCAGCGCACTTTCTCGCGCAGTGCTCTACTACGAGCGAATTGCAAAAGAACACAGCGGCAACTCACTTGCGGACGATGCGCTGCTGCATTTAGGCGACTTGCGGCGAACCGGATATAAAGACGAAGCCGGGGCCCGAGCTGCTTACTTTGAAATAATTGATATCTACCCGAGGGGTGACATGGTCGACGAGGCGAAGCGGCGCCTCGGGATTGCGGGAGGAGCAGAGGCTGTTGAGAAAGTGCGGGCAGCTCCGGCCGAACCTAAGCCGAAACCCCAAGCGAAGCCTGATTCTGCACCCGCCAGCGGAAAGGAAATCGTAAAAAAGGAAGTCCGGGTTAAGCGTCCACTAATCGTAATTGATCCTGGGCACGGCGGAGACGATCTGGGGGCGGTTGGCTACGATGGCTATTTCGAAAAGG